>JAQCGA010000456.1 GCA_027619145.1 bacterium
CCACCCTCTCCAACAAAGAACGCCACGACCTCGCCGACATCCTCAAACAGGTCCTGGTCAAATACGACAACCTCTGGCAAATCCCGTTCCCCTACGTCATGCCCTTACACCAGGCCCCCACAGACGGCCGCAACACCTCCGGCTTCCACTTCCACATCGAATTCCATCCCCCCTTGCGCAAACCCAACCTCCTCAAATACCTCGCCGGCCCCGAAATTGGCGGCGGAAACTTCCTCAGCGACACCGCTCCAGAAGAAAAAGCGGAGGAACTCCGAGCCTTGCCAGACATCCATTACAAAACAAATTCACATAAAAAATCAGACCATTAAAAAACCCGAACGCCGGAGGCCCAGGGTTCCAGAAGCGTACACGAAGGCAACACAGCCCCGATCCAGAAACGATCGCGATTTTTCAAAACGACAACGCAGAAAACCACCAGCACCCAGGACCTGTGAACGCACACACGTACGCCCCTATGTTTTTATTAGAACAGCCGGGCGACCACAGGGGGCCGCCCCTACAATGTGAACAACACCCGACGTCCAACCCTGGTACCATCGTCCACCAAATCCCCTTTACCCATCCACCTACCCGGAGGCCAGGAAGGGAAGGGCTTCGTGCCCCTTCGCACCCTTTCGTGACCTTCGTGATCCTGCCGTTGACTTTCCCTTTGCGTCTTTGCGCCTTTGCGTGAGGCCGCCTTTCCGGAGCCCTCCCAATGTACAAAATCACCTCCCCAACCCACCACAACCACCTCCCCGACCTCACCCACTTTCTCAACACCCTCAACTACCTGAACCAGCACCCCATTCCCGAAGCCCGCACCCTCTTCGATCCAAACCTCCCCCTCATCGTCACCCGCGCCCCCGGTCGCCTGGACCTTATGGGTGGCATCGCAGACTACTCCGGCTCCCTCGTCCTCCAGCTCCCTCTGCGCGAAGCCACCTTCGCCGCCCTCCAGAAAACCGAGGACCGCACCCTCCATATCATCAGCCCCGGCGATCACACAGACAACCGTGCGCCCACCTTTCAAATGTCTCTAAACGACCTCGAACCCAACGGCGCACCCATCGCCTACCAACAGGCCGCCGCGTACTTTAAAAAAGACCCCACCCGTTCCTGGGCCGCGTACGCCGCCGGAACCTTCCTCGTTCTTCGCCGCGAAAAAAACATCCGCTTCCCCCACGGCGCACGCATCTTCATCACCTCCAACGTCCCCGAAGCCAAAGGGGTCAGCTCTTCCGCCGCTCTCGAAGTCGCCGTCATGCAAGCCGTCTGCGCCGCCTTCCACATCTCCCTCGAACCCCGTGAAACCGCCCTCCTCTGCCAAAAGGTCGAAAACCTCGTCGTAGGCGCCCCCTGCGGTGTTATGGACCAGATGTCCTCCGTTTGCGGTGAAGAAGGCCGCCTCCTCGCCCTGCTCTGTCAACCCGCCGAACTTCAAGATCCCGTCACGCTTCCCGAAGGCCTCGCCGTCTGGGGCCTGGACTCCGGCATCCGCCACGCCGTCTCCGGTGCAGACTACGGCTCCGTACGAACCGGTGCGTTCATGGGCTACCGCATCCTGGTCGACCTCGCTGGCTTTACGACAAAAAAAGAAGGAGATCTCCTGACCATCGAAGATCCCCACTGGAACGGCTACCTGGCAAACATCACCCCATCCTACTTCGAACAACACTTTGCCGCGCATCTACCGGACCACATAAGTAGTACCGATTTCATCAAGCGCTACACCAACATCACCGACCCCGTCACCCGCGTGGACCCGGACCGAACCTACGCCATCCTCAAACCCACGGCCCACCCCATCTACGAACACTTCCGTGTCCGCACCTTCGCACAACTCCTTACCGGCCCTGCAACCGACCACCGCCTCAGCCTTCTGGGCGAACTCATGTACCAATCCCACGCCAGCTACTCCGCCTGCGGCCTCGGCTCAACCGGTACAGATCGCCTCGTCCAGCTCGCCCGCGAATCCGGTCTCCCTGGTGCCAAAATCACCGGCGGCGGCAGCGGCGGCACCGTGGCCCTTCTGGGGCGTCCAGAAGACGAACCCACCGTACAATCCATCGCAACCCGTTACGCAGAAGAAACCGGCCACACCCCATATCTCTTCTCCGGCTCTTCTCCCGGCGCACACGCCTTCGGCCACCTCGAACTGAAACCGTAGGCCCTCACCCCGCCCGGCAGAGCCGGGCACCCCTCTCCCGCTGAGCGGGCGAGGGGCCGAGACGAACGGCAAATACGTATGCCCAACAAAACCCACAACACCGCCCTCGTTCTCATCCCGCCCGAATCCATCTGGGAATCCATCCAGGCCATCCGGCAACAGTACGACAAAAACGTCCGCCGCTGGATGCCGCACATCACCCTCCTCTACCCCTTCCGACCACGCACGGACTTTGACACCTTACTCGATCCGCTCTCAGCCGCGTGCCGCACCATCTCCCCTTTCGAACTCACTCTGCGCACCTTCCGCCACTTCGATCACAACCGCAGAAAATCCCTCTGGCTGGACCCCGAACCAACCGAGGCAATCGTTCACCTTCAGGAAGCCCTCTGGAACGTTGTGCCGGACTGCAACGACGTACGCATCTTCTCCAACGGATTCACTCCCCACCTCAGCATCGGCCAGACCTACGACCACGCCCCAGATACCCTCCAATCCACCTGGCAACCTCTCACCTTTCACGCCGCACACGTCCATCTCATCTGGCGTAACGACCCACCGGACGACATCTTCCGCATCGCACATACCCTGCCCCTGGGCAACCCTATCGGATAACTGCAAAGTAGATTACGTAGAGCCAGGAACAGATCCCATGTAAAATAGCCCACAGGATAGATTTGTGCGCCGTGTATGAAATCACAATCGCCAGTGCAGACCCAAACGTAATCCCCTCTCGAACCCCTTTCATCGCCACGCCAAACCTCCTTTGAAAAATCGTGCTTGACCAGAACCTCTATCTACTGTAATAATACACAACACCTTTCTGGTCGAAAAACGAAAAAACATCCTCATCGCAGAATTTCGCGCGGAAACATACACTGGAGGCATCCCATGCTCACAGAAGAACAGACCCACCGATTTCAGGAAGATGGATACCTCGTCTTCGAATCCCTGATTCAGGGTGAAAAACTCGCCCACTACAAAACGGTATTCGATGAACTGGTCGCCCACGGCGGTACGCTTACCGAAGAAACCCCAAACTGGACCCTCGAATACGACGACAGCCGCTCGCCCATTCCCGGCCGGCTGCACAAAGTCCAGGGAGTTTGCACCGTGGACTCCCGCGTCCTGGACCGGGCCCGCGAGCCAGAAATCCTGGACCGTGTAGAAGCGCTGATTGGTCCAAACATCGACGTGTTCGGTACCAAATTCTTCCCCAAACTGCCCGGGGGCGGCACATCTACGCACTGGCACCAGGACAACTTCTACTTTGGCACCAACTCGAACCGCATCCTGAGTTGCGGCATCTACCTGGAAGATACAGACGTAGAAAATGGCTGTTTACGCGTGGTGCCCGGAAGCCATCGCGATCAAGTGATCGTAGAACATATCCGAAATCCCAAAGGGCACGGAAGCTGGACCCAGGTAGAAGATGACGTGGCCCTGGACCTCCTGATTCCAGGTGGCACCGTGGTTATCTTTTCGGCCACCCTGCTCCACGGTGCCTACGACAATTTCAGCGACCGTACCCGGTACAGCACCGCGTGGCATTACATTCCAGGCGACCTGGCTATGGAACGGTTTCCCCGGGGCGGGTACGATGATCGCCACATTGTGCGGGGTGTATGAGGAGCGGAAGCACGAAAGGACACGAAGGTACAACTGCGCGAAGTACACGAAACAACTCCACGCCCTTCCAGAGAGGTTTTTCGGACTGGCTTCATTTTTTGAGATGGCGTTTGTCGCGGCCGGAAGTCGTGTGGATAGGAGCAACACGGCAATCTCGACGCCCTCCGGCGTACCCGGAGCAGGGCGGTCTGGACTTGCACAGTGCTCCTTTGAACACAGTTTGTAAAATGTATGGTATGGGGAGGTGGAGATGGCGCGGGTGAAACTCGAACTTCCGGAACGATTCTGTTTTTCCACGGACATTCAACTGCGGATTGGAGACATCAACTACGGCGGGCATCTGGG
>JAQCGA010000457.1 GCA_027619145.1 bacterium
CGGAAATGGCAATGATTTTCACCGCAGGGTTTGTGGCGTGGATTTCGGAGATGATTTTCAGGCCGCCTTCTTCGGGGAGCATGATATCGGTTATGACCAGATCTACGGGCGTTTCTCGAAAGATCTGGAGACCCTCGGCACCGTCCAGGGCTTCTATGATTTCATGCCCGGCATCTTGTAGAATTTTACGGAGGACCTGCCGGATGACAAGTTCGTCATCTATGATGAGGATGCGAGACATGGAAGGAGGCTCCTGGTCAGGTTTGCTTACAGGTTATAGATGCGTTTGAAGTTGCCGCCCAGGACGAGGGATTCCTCTTCCTGGGTTAATCCAAGTCTGCGGATGCCGGCTACACCGTACCGGGGAATGGCCCAGGGTGCGTTGGAGCCGAAGAGCATTTTTTCTACGCCGGCTTCGCGGATGGCGTGTTTGACAACAATGGGTTCGGCGGCTGCTACAACGGTGCTGCCCAGGTAGATGTTGGGGTACTGTTTGGCAAGTTCAATTGCCAGATGCATGTGGTAGCGGTACCCCATGTGTTCCATGATGATTTGCAGGTCCGGGTGCGTTTTTGCAAAGCCTGCAATGCGGGGGTAGGTGGCTTCTGAACCGTTGGTGTGAATGGTGACCGGGGTGTTGAGGTCTGCGGCGGTGGCGGCAAGTTTGTCGATGGTTTCGGAGGGTGCGGTAGAGAGCTTGAGACCTTTGAAGCCCCAGTCTTCTACACACATACGGAATTCTTCAATGGCAGCATCCCCGTCGTTGATGCTTACATGGCAACACCCCAGGAGTTGTGGAAACTGGTCCATGGCTTCTTTGAGGGTGCGGTTGTTGGTGGGTGCCCAGCCCGGCAGAGGGACTTCGGGTGCAGGAATGGTGAGGGCGTAGTTGATGCCGGCTTCTTCGAAGAGGTTGACGAGGTCCTGGGTTTCGAAGGGATCGCCGCAGAGGTACGGGTTGCCGCTGTCGGGCAGATAAGATTCGCAGCAGTAGATTTCCATTCATGGCTCCATGAAAAAGCAAAGGGAAGAGATCAGGCTTCGTCCAAACCTGCGGCGTGACGTCCTGCCTTCGGGTCGCCGGCGGCGTAGAAGAGACCGCTGTCGGGATCGACATAGAGCATCACAGGTGTGGCGATGGGTGGGGTTTTGGCGATGACCTCGTGGCCGCGGCTGGCGAGTTCTTTTTGAACGGCCGGATCCAGTTTGTCACTCACGGTTAGCGACCCGGCTTTTTTAAAGGTTTGTTCGCGTTTGGGGTTGGGGTCGAAGGAATCCTGGTGATGGTCTGTGGCAAAACGGGGTGCCGTAACGGCTGCTTCGGGGAGCATGTCGAATTCGATGAAGTCGAGCAAAATGTTGAGGGTGGCCTGGTCCTGGAGATCTCCACCGGCAATGCTGATGGCGACGATGGGTTTGCCGTCTTTGAGTACAAGCGTAGGCGTAAGGGTGATGCGCGGACGTTTGCCAGGCTGGATACAATTGGGATGCCCGGGTGTTGTGTTGAGGCTGCGGAGGCGGTTGCCAAATGTGACGCCGGCTGGCCCGCCGTCGCGCGGTTCTTTGGGGACGTTGGCACTGGGGGTTGCGGCAACGACGTTGCCCCATCGGTCTGCGATCACGCAAGTGGTGGTGCCTTCGGTCCCGGGGCGGAAGACGCCTCCTTCTTTGAGCGGTTTCATATGATATGGATCGCCCGGACGGGCTTCGAGCGAGGCTTTTTTCATGTCAATGAGAGGACGTCGAATTTCAGTGTATTCGTCGGAGAAGAGTGCTTCCAGGGGGACGTCTTCGAATTCCGGATCGGCATAGTACTCGTCCCGGTCCGCCATGGCCAGTTTGAGGGCTTCGGTGGATACGTGGACGTAGTCTGCCGAGAGGTGGCCCATGGCTTTGAGGTCAAAGCCCTCGAGGAGGCGCAGGGCCTGGCAGAGGTAGGGGCCCTGGGTCCAGGTGTCGCATTTGTAGACGGTGTACCCGCGATAGTTCACGGCAACAGGATCTTCAATGGTGGTTCGGTGGGCGGCAAGGTCCGCAATGCGGAGGAAGCCGCCTTTTTCTTTGTAGTAGGCTTCCAGGTCCTGGGCGATGTCGTTTCGTTCTTTGTTGCGGCCATAGAAGCGGTCGGTGGCGGCCTGGAGTTTTTCTTCGCGGGTGCCAGAGGTGCGTTGTTCTTCATCGACCATCCGGCGGAGGGTAACGGCGAGTTTGGGGTGCCACTCTTCCGTACCTGCATCCAGGAGGGCGAGCGTGGGGGCAATAATTTCTTCAAAGGTCATGGTGCCGTAATGCTGGAGCGTGGTGATGCAGAGGTCCACGACAGAGGGAACGGGTGCCATTTTGATGTCGGGGGCATCGGGAATGCCGTTTTTCATGTACCAGTCGATGGCTTCTTTTGCGAGGGGTGCACGGCCCTGGCCGCTGAGGGATTTGACTTCTTTCTTTTTGGCATCGTAGATGAGGAGGGGAACTTCTCCGCCAATGGAGCAGGCGCCGTGATCTGTGACGTTGAGCGCAAAGATGGTGGCGGCTGCAGCGTCTGCTGCGTTTCCGCCTTTTTCCAGAATTTCAATGCCTGCGGCTACGGATTCGGCTGCACCTGCGGCAACAACTCCGGTTTTGCTAACGGCTTTCCAGCCGATCTGGTTTGTATTTTTGCCCTGCATGGGTTTCTCCTCTGGATTGAAGAAGGTCTGTGATTCTGCGTACGAAACGATGGTTTATTTATTTAAGTGGATGAGGCCGGCATCTGTGTGAACGAAGCCGCATCCGGCGTAAAAGGTTGCAAGGTGAGGGTCAAAGTCCACGTGTAACCATTCGACCTTTTTGGATTGGGCGAATTCGGTTGCCTGCCGGACCAGTTCGGTGCCAATGCCCTGGCGTTGGTACGCTGTGTGAACGGTTGGGTCCAGAAGGAAGGCGTGCAGATGGCCGTCCCAGGCGACGTTGGCAAAGCCGATGAGTTGATCTGTTTCATAGGCGCAGATGTAGGCGAGGCTTTGCGGCAGGACCTGCATAAAGTCCCGCGTAGTGTGTTCCGGCCAGGCGTTTGCAAAGAGGGTGTTGAGGGCCTCGTTTGTGACCGGCGGGCTGATTTCGTATTGGATGGACAGAGGTGATCCTGTTTTAAAACCGGGCCTCGCGCAAAGTCGCAAAGACGCGAAGGGAAACCGGAAGCAACATCAGGCAGCTGGGGACCATCCCATACTGATTCGGATGGGGTGTTCCTCTACTTTGAGATTTTCCACTGAATAGAGCTGTTGTCCAGACGGGCCGCCAGGATGCCGGCTTCTGAGCCGAAGGTGGCGGCACCGTCTGCGGCGTAGGGGTTAAACGCGTTGGTCGGCCAGCGGAATTCTGCGCCTTGGGGGACGTGGATGCGGACCCCTTTGATTTCGATCCAGTCTCCAATTTTTCCGTGGCCCCAGATCACCGGATCTTCGCCCAGGGTGACTTCGTTGCCTGCGGCGGAGCGAATTGTGGTACCGATTTTGGCCTGGACGATGAACTGCTGGAGGGCCGGGCCTCCTTCTGCGGTGGCTTCGATGAGGACGTTTTGTTCTTCGAAGCGTAGCTGCATGAGGCAGCGAATGTTTCCGTAGGTGAGGGCAATACCGTTGATATTGGGGAGGATTTCTCCTTGGTCTGGCATGAGTTTTCCGTTGGCGACAAAGCTGGACCAGTCGGCCTGGTCCTTGGAGTTTCCGCCGCCTAAAAGCAGGCCGAGGTCATCGTGCCAGAGGGAGAGGTAGGATTGCCGGTCCTGACCCCAACGGCTCTGGACGGGTGGGCAGACATAGGCACTTAGGCAGGCGAACCAGGATTTGTTGCGAGAGACAACCGCCCAGTCCTGATAGGTTTCCTGGAAGGTTTCCCGGTCCAGATTGATGGGAGACTCTTCGCCTTCGATGAGGTGCTGTGCTGCACTGGCAATGGCGCCGCCCTGGAAATTGCGGGTGTCGCGTTCGGGGTCCATTTGTTCGGCCATGAGGCGCACCAGGCGCCTGCCTTTGGGGCATGCGGAGAAACCCACCCAGCCCTGAGCCATAGTGCGGCCGCTGAATTTGACGCGGCCGTCCACGGTTTCTACGGGTATGCCGCCGGGATAGACGAAGGTCTGGTGGAATTCCGTTGCGTCTT
>JAQCGA010000458.1 GCA_027619145.1 bacterium
CGAACAGTTGGTGCCCTGTGTGCGGGAATCGGCTGATGATGGGTGTGTTGCACCGGGTGGAGATGTTGACGGATAGACCCGAAGGGGCGAAGCCGGAGGGGTTGAGGCCATTTGAAACTTTGATTCCGTTGTCGGAGGTGATTGGGTCGGTGTTGGGGGTGGGACCAACGAGCAAGAGGGTTCAGGGGGTGTACCATAACTTGTTGGCAGAACTGGGTCCGGAACTGTATATCCTTCGAGAGGCACCTGTGCAAGATATTGCCCGATGCGGCGAAGCGCTGGTGGCCGAAGGTGTGCGCCGTATGCGGTTAGGAGAGGTAAAATTGAGGCGGGGTACGATGGCGTGTTTGGGCGAGTTCGGGTATTTTCGGAGGCGGAACAGAAGAAGTTGAAAGGGCAGGTGTCGATGAATCCGGCCTTGAATTCGGGTTCGTTGAGAAGTGCTTCCTGAAAGCCGATTCTCGTATGTGGTCCTGAGGATATCATATCAGCTCCGCGTCGGAAATGATTTCAACGAGGGCTGGCCCTTTGTGGGCAAGTGCCCTGGCCAGGTCGTCGTCAAGGTCACCGGAGTTTGTGACGCGGATACCAAGGGCACCACAGTTTGTTGCGTAGGTTGCAAAGTTGGGATTGTGCAGAGAGGTTTGCCAGACGTCCCAGTTGCCGGATCGTTGTTCTTTGGATATTTTCCCCAGTTGGCTGTTGTTCAAGAGCACGTGGGTGATGTTCATGTTGTATTTGACGGCGGTTGTGAGTTCGGCCATGTACTGTGCGAATCCGCCGTCTCCGGAGATGGAGATGACGGGACGGCCGTTGAAACGGGGGTCTTCCTCCTGGGTAGCCGCCCAGGCACCCATGGCTGCGGGTAAGGCGAATCCAATGGAACCGAGGTAGCCGGACATGAGTACAGCCTGTTGGGTACATTCAAAGTAGCGTCCAAACGAGTACGTGTTGTTGCCTACATCTACTGCGATGATCGAATTTTCTGGTGCCTGGCGGGTCAGTGCTGCAAAAATGGATGCTGAGTTTAGTCCATTGCCTCTGGTGTCCTGTTCTCGATTTTTCTTTTCGTTTCTCCAGATTTCCCACCGCGCTGCAATTTCCTCTCTTTGATCTGTTGCCAATGTTCCGGACGCCAATTCCGCTGTAAGCGCATTCACGGTTATCCCAATTTCGCCCCAAACGGGTACGTCTACAGCGTGGAATTTTCCCAGGGTCATGGCGTCGTAATCTACCTGGATGGTGGGGATTTTGGGTGTGATGCCGGTGTGGTTGCTAAAGCTGGCACCCAGGACGAGGAGACAATCGGCTTCGTTCATGAACCAGCTCGCAATCGGGGTACCGCTTCGGCCCAGTACGCCGCACCCCAAAGGGTGCCGGTCTGAGATGAGGCCTTTTGCTTTGAAGGTGGTGATGACCGGGCAGTTGAGCGTTTCTGCCAGGGCCACAATTGCGGGCATTTTGAAACGTGCGCCGTGGCCTACAATGATTGCAGGTCGCCGGGCTTTCCGGAGCAGGTCTGTGGCGCTTTCGAGTGAAGTTTGAGGCGGTGCAATTTCGGGTGGTGCGATACGGCCTTCCGGTGTGCCGGATTTTGCTTCTTCAGGTGCCGGGAGGGTCTGGACTTCGTCTGGAAAAATGAGGTGGGAGACGCCTCGGTTCAAGAGGGCACTTTTACAGGCCAGGTTCATCAGTTCGGCGTGTTTGCTCTTGTGCAGAACCGGCTGGCTCCATTGCGCCACTTTGCCGTAAGCGGCCTGGAGGTCTACTTCCTGGAACGCCCCGGGTCCCAGGACCTGGGTGTCCACCTGTCCGGTTAATGCCAGGACGGGAGATCGATCTACGTTTGCATCCCACAGGCCGGTGAGCAGGTTGGTTGCACCTGGCCCTGCAATGGCCAGGCAGGCTGCGGGACGACCGGTCAGTTTCCCGTATGCGGATGCGGCAAAGGATGCGGCGCCTTCGTGCCGGATACCAATATAGGTCAACTGCCCGGCTTCTTCCTGTACGCGCAGGGCATCGGCCAGGCCCAGGTTGGAGTGGCCAACCATACCGAAGACGAATCGCACGCCCCAGTTGACCATGGTTTCTGCCATGATGTCTGAGATCGTTTTTTTGTGGGTTTGTTCTATAAAGCCCACGTAGATTCCGTCTTCTCGAGTTTCTACGGCATAGGTTTGTACGCCGTCGTCGTCTCCAGGTGGTATTCCGGTGCTGGGGTGAAAGTCCCATCCGTGCCAGGGACAGCGGAGCAGGCCGTTTTCAATAGAGCCTTCGCCGAGCGGGCCACCCTGGTGCGGGCATTTGTTATTCAGGGCTGAGTACTGTCCTTCAAAGTGGGTCATGCAGACTGTGGTGTGGGCGCAGGTTACTGGTTTGACGCGTCCTTCTGGAAGTTCAGCGAGGTCCAGGGCCTTGTGCCAGATCATTTTTTGTTGGGCCATCAGAGGCTCCTTCTGTCTTTTCTTTGGGGTTATGTACCCAGAAGCCGGAGGAATCGTCCGTAGGCATCCTCCCAGGGAGCGGTTTCTGCGGGTTCGTAGGAAATTAGTTCGGTGGAATTGCGGACGACATCTCGGATGTCCGAGAGGGAACCGAGTTGGCCACGGGCCATGGCCTGGACCAGAATGTTACCCAGTGCAGTGGCTTCGACCGGGCCGGCGATGACGGGCAGGCCGGTGGCATTTGCGGTAAACTGGCACAGCAGGGTGTTCTGGATTCCGCCGCCGACCATGTGGAGGACGGACATCTGTTTGTCCAGAGCTTCTTCGAGCTGGCCCAGGGTGTATCGAAATTTGAGGGCGAGGCTTTCGAGGGCGCAGCGAATGATGGCACCTTCGGATTCCGGAACGGGCTGGCCGGTACGTTTGCAGGCTTCGCGGATGCGGGCTGGCATATCGCCTGGGGAAACAAAATCCGGGTGGTCCGGGTCCACAAAAGAGAGGAAAGGCTGGGTCTGGCCTGCCCTCTGGACAAGGTCTTCGAACGAGTAGGTGCTCCCGTCGCGTTGCCAGATGCGCCTGCATTCCTGGACCAGCCAGAGGCCGGAGATATTTTTAAGGAAGCGGAAAGTATTGCAAACCCCGCCTTCATTGGTGAAGTTGCGGTCCAGTACTGCCTGGGAAATGGCCGGTTCGGGGAGTTCGGTACCCATAAGAGCCCAGGTGCCGCAACTGATGTAGAGCGCATTGGGATTTTGCATGGGAACAGCGGCGACAGCAGAGCCGGTGTCGTGGCAGGCTGGGGCAATGACTTCGCCAGATTTGAGGCCAAGTTCTTCGGCAAGTTCGGGGCGTACAGGGCCCAGAGAAGTTCCGGAAGGGACAATTTCGGGGAGCATTGCGGTGGGAATGTTCAGGCGATCCAGCAAGTCTGTGGCCCAGGTGTGTTCACGCGGGTTGTAAAATTGGGTGGTGGTAGCGTCGGAGAATTCGCAGACTTTGCGACCGGTGAACCAGAAATTGAAAAGATCGGGCATCATGAGAAACGTGTGGGCGATGGGGAGCTGGGGCGATTGCTGCTCGACCATTGCGGCAAGCTGGTAGAGGGTGTTGAATTCCATGAACTGGAGGCCGGTGCGCTCAAAGATTTCCCCCCGAGGAATGGTCTGAAAGACACGGTCCATGACGCCGTGCACACGGGGGTCCCGGTAGCAGATGGGGTTGTTCAGGAGTTCGCCGTGTTTGTCCAGGAGAGCAAAGTCTACGCCCCAGGTGTCAATGCCAATGCCCATCAGGTGTGGACCGTGGGCCTGGATGCAGGCGCGCAGGCCCTGGCGCATGTCATCGAAAAGGCGCAATGCATCCCAGTAGAGGCTCTTTCCAACCGGGACGCCGCCGTTGGGGAAGCGGTGGATTTCTTCCAGAGAGATCCGGCTGCCGTCGAACCGCCCGGCAAGCGCACGCCCACTGGAGGCACCCAGGTCGAAGGCCAGGTAGGTGGATAAGGCAGCCATGTATGTTCCTCCATTTGAGGCCGGGGTGAAAATTTCCTATTGTGTGGCGCTAAATGATTTGCGATATTATACGATACAGTCTAATCGTGTCAAGCAATTCATGGTCCTGGGGTGGGTGGACGGTGGGTGGAGCATAGGACCGGAAGGAGGGTGTGATGCCGAATCGAGTAGATTCTCCTATT
>JAQCGA010000459.1 GCA_027619145.1 bacterium
TGCCGGGTCCACCATTCGGTCATCAGGGCCGATTTTCGGTCTTCCGGGAGTTCGGTTGAATTTTCGGAAGACCGATAGGTGTTGAAAAGGGCACTGGACTGCCGATTGTATTCTGGAGGCAGGTAGTTGCCATTAAAGATCAGGGAGTAGGTGGATTGGTCTTTGTTGTCCCTGGACCTGGATCGGGTGAGGGTGCGGTCCCAATCGCTTACAACGTACAATCCATCCGGCCCACCGTTGTGGAAGACGAAGGTTTTCCGGGTCCATTCAACGGGGTTGGCAAACTGAACGTCGTACGATTCTGGTTCGTGCGCCAAGTTATTCCGCGTTGCCTGTGTGGCCCTGGATGGGTTGCGAGAGAACTTCTTTGAGGATTTTCCCCGGCTTGAACATGACTTTCCGTCTGGCCGGTACGTACACCGTTTCGCCTGTACTGGGATTTCGCGCCTGTGTTTTTTCCCGGGTCTGTTTGACTTCCCAGGAGCCGAACCCGCGGATCTCAATGCGTTTCCCGTCGCAGATGGAGTCTGCCATTGCCTGGAACAACACGTCCACCGCTTCCAGCGCCCGGGCTTTGGGGTACTCCATGTTTTCGGCAAGGTACTGAGCAAGAGCCGCCTTGGTAATCGTCGCCACGCACCTTCCCCCGATTGGGTGTGGATGGATGAAAGACTGGGTATTGTCCGCCAATAAGGCGTAGAATCGGTTCTGTGTCAATATAAAAAAAACGGGTCGGGCTGCGAGATCGGTCAAGTGGACAATGTAACAGGCGGCCGCGTCTGTCGCCGAAGGCCGAGCAGAGAGTGAATTCCAAGGGTAAAGAGGACCAGCGCGCCGCCCGCGAAGGCCCTGGGTCCTGGGTTTTCGGCAAGGAGGAGCCACACCCAGAGTGGACCTACTACGGTTTCGAGTAGCATCAGCAGGCTGACTTCCGGAGCCGGGAGATACCGTGGGCCGAGCGTGATCAGGCCGAACGAGATAGGCAGTACGCAGATCCCAAGTAGAAGCAGGTAGAACACGTCCGGTGGTGCAATAGAAAACGGGGCTGCCACAGGGAGGACGGCTAGTGCTGCAAAGATGCCACCGATGGCAATGCTGGAGGTCATGTCCAGATGTGGGACTGACCGCACGACAGAGAGATTGCCGCCCATACAACAGGCCGTGCCCAGGGCGAAGAGGTCTCCGTAGAACAGGCCCTGGTGCAGGTTGTCCGAAACCGTAATATAAATGCCCACCAGTGCAAACACAATGGCAACCCAGGTGCGTCGTGCCACGGGTTCGTGCAGAAAGATTCGGCTGAGTAGGGCTGCAACAAGCGGGCTGGCACCAACGATGATGAGGGTGTTGGCAACGAGCGTGTGCCGGATGGACAGGACGAAACAGATGGTGCTTGTCCCCAGCAAAAGGCCGGCGAGAAGCCCCGCCCTGCCTGGCGCACGGAATGCGTTAATCAGCCCGGTTTGCCCACGCCAGGCAATCCAGAAAACGAGGGTGGACGACATCAGGGCACCCCTCCAGAACAGGAGTGTCCAGGGGTCTGTCTGAATGAGACGCACAAGCAGGCTGTCTGGACTCAACAGGAGGACGCCGGCAAGTGTAATGAGTGTGCCTTTGATTTTTTCGGATTGGTGTACCAAATGAGTCTCCAGCACCGATCATTTCAGGTTCGGCGTCAGTTGGACTATCGTAAGAAATCTTGCAGGCAAGATGGGGAGTCTGTATATTGTGGGAACCTGATGAGTACACTGAATGAGAAACCTGTGGCCGATGATTTTAAACACCATGAGGAGAATTGGACCATGAGGCGGTTTCTTTTGTTGTGTCTGATGCTTGCTGTTACGTCGGCGTGCGGGAGTGATGATACAAATCCAATTACATCCGATTCATTGGCCGGTTCGTACGATCTGGCGAGCTTAACCACAACCTCAGGCGGCTCTTCTGTGACTCTGCAACCACCCAATGCATCGGGTGTTTTGGTGCTGACCGAGAACAGGTACAGTTCAACGATTACATTTGCGCTACCAGAGCAGTCCAGTGTTCAGACCCTGGTGCTTACGGGTGGATATACCCGGTCGGGCAATTCTCTTCAGTTCACGCCAGACGGTGGGGGAGCGGCATTTTCCGCCCAGGTTCAAAATGAAAATCAGAGGCTCACGTTCTCTGCCCAGGGTGTGACCGTAGTGTTCAACCGGGCTTCGTAAGGTCGGAGGAAGGTTTTTTATGAAGAAGCTCGTCTCAATCCAGGTGGCCTATCGCGGGTTTGATCACGCATTAACTCTGGATTGGATCTACCAGCGGATCAATCAAGCCATTCAAGAACGGGTGCTGGACCCGCCGGTGCACATTTTGGTTCCGGGAAACCTGACGATTCCGATCCATTTTAGTCTGTCTACAGTAGAGACCTGGAAATTCCACTACGAGCGCGGCAACCGGGTTGAGGTTCCCCGCGAGTTGTGGAAGGAAGTTGATTTGCTGCTGGGGGTGGCAGAGAAGTAGAATCTCCGGACTTTAATCATCAGGCATTCGAGGGCCCTGCCGACAGGTAGGGCTCTTTCCGTTGACCAATGGAGATACGGATTTCAGACTGAATTTGCAAGTGTTCCGAGACCCGGATGGTGTGCGGGTGGTGGTCAATATTTGTATGGGAACGGATTTGCTATTGAAAGGAGAAGCCATATATGGCTCAGGAGTTGGGTTCTTCGGAGGGCTCCCGCATGGAAGGTTTTTCAACCGGTCCAGCGATTGGAGATCGGCTTCCTGAGTTTACGTTGCCGGACCAGCACGGTACTCCGTGCGTGTATCGTTCGGATGGAAAGCACGGCGCGCTGATTCTTTTTCACAGGAGCGCGTCCTGGTGACCGTACTGCAAGACGCAGCTCGTGGAGCTGCAAGAGAATTTGGAACGTTTCAGGGAGAATGGTGTTCACGTATATGCGATCAGCTATGACTCTGTAGAGGTGTTGAAGCAATTTTCTGACAGGTTCAAGATTGAGTACCCGTTGTTGTCGGATGAAAAGAGCGAGGTGATTCGCAAGTTCGGAATCCTGAATACGACGATTCCAGAAGACAATCATCGGTACGGGTTGCCGTTTCCTGGAACCTATATGGCAGATGCACAGGGCATTGTGATCGAGAAGTCTTTTTATTCAGAGTACTCGGTTCGAGATTCTGTTATCCGAATGCTCGAAGAAGGTTTTCAGGCGGGAAGTCTTGGGCGAGGCCCGATGCAGAAAATGCAGGCTGGGCCGTTCACTGCCACGGCTTCGCTTTCGTCGCGGACCATTCGGCCAGGGCAGGCGCTCGGGTTTACGTTGACGCTTGATGTGCAACAGGGGTACCACATCTACGGGCGGCCGATTCCGGAAGGGTACGTGCCGTTGAGGCTGGTGTTTGAGGATGTAGAGGGAGTTTGTTTTGGAGAGGTAAACTATCCAGAGGCAACGCCGTATTATGTGGAGGTTTTGAACGAGGAACTCCACGTGTACACCGGACGAATTGTTCTGCGGGCGTCTCTGGTGAACAAACGAAAAGAAGCGTTTACCGTTCGAGCGCGTCTGGAATATCAGGCGTGTGATGAGCGCGAGTGTTATGTCCCGGAAGAAGTGCCGTTTGAACTTCCTCTCGAATTTCTCGACAATGTCCGGGATTGAGGGGGCGGAAGAAGAATCGATCGGTGCCCCGGTGAATGTACTACTCTGCCAGACAGTGAACGTGTTTTGCAGGGGGCGGTGTTTCGTGGTTCGAAAGGAGGCGGCCGGATCAGGCACGTTTGGTAGCTCCACGCGGGTTTGTGACGCGTCATTGATGTTGTACGTGATATGAACAGTGTCACAAGGAGAACTGAATGAGCCACATCAGTTGGGGAACCATTCGGAAGGTTTTGTGCGAGGCACAAGTGGCACTTGGAAGCACGAACCTGTCTGGAAAAAAGCAACAAGCGTTGGCTGCCCAGAAGCTGGAAAAGGCAACGGGTTATATCAATACTGTTGATCGGGTGACTACAGGTGCGCCCCGCCGGTTTGCTGAGAAAGATGTTGAGCGACTGCAACTGCTGGCGCGCTGCTTGAAGGAGAAGAAGTTGGCGGGTCTAAAGAAAAAAGGGAATCTTGCGGCATACCTCGAAGAGGGGGGACGC
>JAQCGA010000460.1 GCA_027619145.1 bacterium
TTCATATCTATCAACGGATTACTCTGAAAGAGGTTTCTGTGGGTGGAGAGTACTCGGGGTTTCGTATTCGAACCATGACGCGGGCGGATGTTTCAGCGGGGATGCATTTTAAAACGCTTGCAGGCTGGAACCAGATTGAACAAGATTGGGAACGATTTCTGGCTCTTTCGCCGGGAGGGAGTTTTGTGGCGGAGGCGGAGGGCGAGGTGGTGGGAACCGTGGTGACGGTGACGTTTGAAATGCATTGTGGGTGGGTGGCCATGGTGCTGGTTCCGCCCGAACGCCGACGGGGTGGCGTAGGATCGGCTATGTTGCGCCACGGGATTGCGGCGATGCAACAAAAAGGTGTACGTACAATTAAGCTGGATGCTACGTCGATGGGTCGGCAGGTGTATCTGAAGTTGGGATTTGTGGACGAATATGGGGTGCAACGCTGGCAAGGGGTAGGACAGGTGCGGGCCTGTCAGGGCGTATGTGCCATGCAGGTTCTGGACCTGGAGAAGGTGGTTGAGTATGATGCACCGATTTTTGGGGCGAATCGGGCAGCTTTGTTGCGGGCTCTGTTGCGAGATTCGCACGGGAATTGCGGGGTGTACCACGGTCCTGAAGGCGAGGTGTTGGGGTATGTGATGTGCCGCCCCGGTAGCCATGCGTACCAGATTGGACCGTTGCTTGCACAGACAGAACCAGTGGCCGAAGCGCTTCTGTCCTGGGCGCTGAGTCGGTTGGACGGGGAGCCGGTGTTCTTTGATGTGCCAGAGAAAAACTGGGCGTTTCTGAAGAAGGTGGAGGCGTTGGGATTTGGTTTGCAACGGGAATTTATTCGAATGTATCTGGGGGCAGATGCCTGTAGCGGAGATCCGAGTCGGGTGTATATGACGTCCGGGCCGGAGAAGGGGTGAGGGAGAGGGATTTTGTGAAGGCACGGAACGGACGGTGTTTTCTACATAGGGTGTCCGCGCCTGCAAATGCTGTGGGTCTGTGCAGATTATTTAACTGTGAGCGCCAGGAGCGCTTTTTTTGAAAAGATGGCGTTGCGGGCTTCCTGGCGTACCAGAGAACGGGGACCGTCCAGTACGTGGTCTGTAGCACAAATACCTCTATGGGCGGGACCAGAGTGGCTGTAGAGAACGTCAGGTTTTGCGGTATCCAGGACCTCGTCGGTAACGGTCCAGTTGGGGATGTCCACGGCTTTTTCTTCGGGAGATTGCTCCCCGGCCAGCATGCTGCGCATGAGCGTTGCGGCCTGGATGAAGTCCGCGTCTTTTACTGCTTGTTTGAGATGGGTGCACACTTCAAAACGGGTCCCGGCGGTTTCCGCTCTGGCCTGGGCTTCGGCCAAGATACCCGGGTGGATGGTGGGGGCGTAGGATTCCGGGACGGCGAGAACCAGGTGGATGCCCAGGACCGGGCAGACGCGGGCAAACGAGTGAAGGATGCCGCGTGCCATTCCGGTGTAGACCAGGTTCAACCCTTCGAGATTCCCTTTGGCCTGCTTGATGGACATCAGTTCGCCCAGCACGTGAGTGCAGTGGTCTACGGGGGTGCAGGCGTTGAGGACAGGGACGGTCATGTTTGCGCAGGCGGTATCTATGTCTTCTTGTTTCCAGAGTCTGCCGGAAAAGACGTCCACGTACTGGTCCAGGGCACGGGCGGTGTCTGCGATGGATTCTCCGCGGCCCATCTGGGTGTCTTTCACGGCCATGTAGGTGCTGGTGCCGCCCAGTTGGGCCATGGCGGCTTCAAATCCCAGACGGGTGCGGGTGGATTCGTAGACGAAGAGCAATGCCTGGAGCCTGCCTTTGAGCAAATCGGAATAAGTGGGATCAAAACGGTTGTCGCGGAACCATTCTCCCAGGAGGATGATTTCGTCCAGATCTTCGCGAGAGAGACATCCGATATGTGGGATCTGTTTTCCACGCAGTCGGTCGCTCAATGCGGGCGCAGGTGTTCCTTCCAGTGAGGTTTTCATGGGGGTCTCCTGTTGGGTTGGAAATATGTATTTGAGGAGTACATAAAAGGTGCAGGAGGGGTAGAAGTCAAGGCATTTTTAGCGTTTTGAGTGGGTGGATTCAGCGGATTGGGAAGGTGAGTCCAGGGGCTGAATATGTTCGCGAGAGGAATGGAAGGTATGTGTGAACAAAACAATCCGGCGGTTGTGGTCACCCAGTTTGAATCGAGAAAAGTTTACCAGTCCAAACAGCGGCCCAGTTATACATCGTGGGTGTCGTTTTTCCCGGATCACGAAGGCAACTGGTACATTGGATGCGAAGAAGTGACACGGCCACAGAATCCGCTGCCGCAGTGTACTCCAGAGCAGTGGTTTGCGATGGGTTTGCCAGCGGGGTACGATAAATCGCAATATCACATGGAGGCGGTGCTCTTACGAAGTGATGCAGAATTGAATGCGTGGGAGGTGATCTCTCGGCAGTCGTTTCGACACCACCACGCTGTAGGGCAATTTGGTACGGCGCGCACACGGGAAGGGCGCTTGTTGCGTTTTGTATGGGCGGCCTATTCACTGGAAAAGGATATAGCGCCGAACCAGATTCTTTATACTTCCGACGATGAGGGATGTACGTGGCAGTTGCAACCAGGGTTTCACCATCCGAATTTTGCCAGCCACCCGCACCGGTTACGGACGTTGCGCGATGGGACACTTGTGCTGTGTGTACCGCTGAACGAACGCTTTGGTACGCCGGAGAAACCAGTGCGTACGGCCGTTCATCTGGATCGTCTGGGTGATAAGCAGATGACTATGTTTTTCTCATTCGACAATGGGCATACCTGGGAGGGTCCTTTGCCGATTTTGGCGGGGCAAAAAGTGAGCGAAACGGATTTTGTGGAATTGCCGGATGGCGATTTGCTGGTGATCAATAATTCGATTTTTGCGCATCCGGGGCGGCAGCGTATTTATCGGGAAGGGCGACGTTTCACGCCAGGGCCGTTGGAGAAGGCTCGAGGACTCACGGCACCTGGAGAGCCGAATCTGGTGCCGGAGACGGTGTGTTTGGTAGACAACGAAATTCTTGTCGGTTGTATGCGCGCTGGCGACTACCAGTGGTCTGATGATTTGGGCCGTACCTGGTATCGGTTGGAGGGGATTCCCAAAGTAGGGCCGGAGGTGTACCAGCCGTGGATCTACGCGCTGCCGGATGGCCGTATTGTCTGCGCCGGGCATTATGGCCGGGATGCCCCAATTCGCGGAGAGAAGCGCGACGATCAGTATGTGAGTTTGCACGTATTCGAAGTGGAGGTACAGCGGCACACGCAGGAGACGCGCCTTGTGTTGGAGCGCGAACGCGCACCGGGGGAGAACCGCTGGAGGAATCGGTACCTGTTGCGTTTGCTCTGTGGTGAGGCTCCCGTACCCCATCGTGAAATTGAGTTCTGGTATGTTAAGCGCAACCAGCCCGGCTACGACTCATGGGGTAAGGTGCCGCTGGAGGAACGTATGGAGTTGGGAGGAACCTTGCTGCGGTTGCGCACAGACGAGGAGGGCCGCGCTGTGGCCGATTTGACGGAACTGGACTCGATTACAGATCCCCATTTTTCCTACCAGTTGGTGGCACGTTTTCAGCCTGAAGCGAGCGATTCAGAGTACAAACCTTATCAGACGCTCCAGTTTGAATTTTACTGTGTGTCCAAACAGGATGCACCCCTTGTTTGATGAAGAGAGTCTGATGTTCATCCTATTGTGTAGCGCGAGTTGTTTTTCATTGTGACAAAAGGGGATGCAATGGGTTCGGAAGACGTGTTGTTGAAGCAATCATCGGGTGAGGACGCGCCGGTGCGGCCGCTGTTGGGAATGACAATGGGAGACGCCTGCGGGATTGGCCCGGAGGTCATTGTAAAGGCGTTGGCGCATCCGAACGTTTATGATTTTTGCAGGCCGTTGGTGATTGGGCACCCGGATGTGGTTCGGGAGAATTTGAAATTTGCAGGCCGTGCGCTGAAGGTACGCGAGGTGAATGGACCAGAGGCAGGTGGGTATACGTTCGGAGAGATGGATGTGTGGAGTCCGGAGGGAGTGGATCTGGAGCAGATTCGGATTGGAGAGGTGTGCCCGGAGGCTGGACGTGCGGCCGTGGCGTGGGTGGTGAAGGCTGTAGACTTGGCACTGGCG
>JAQCGA010000461.1 GCA_027619145.1 bacterium
GATCCGGAGCAAGGCAAAGAAGCACGCAAGCTGTTCGATGAAGCTCAGGCGATGCTCAAGCTCATTGTGGACGAGAAATGGCTCCGGGCTGAAGCGGTGTATGGATTTTTTCCGGCCAACAGCGAAGGCGATGACCTGATCGTTTTTGAAGATGATGCGCGGAAGAAAGAACGTATGCGCTTTCACACCCTTCGGCAGCAGCAGAAGAAGCGCCGAAAAAATACGCCTTATTGCGCCTTGTCCGATTTTGTGGCACCGGTCAGTACAGGGTTCAAAGATTATCTTGGCGGGTTCGCTGTAACTTGCGGGCTGGGCTCCGACGAGCGGGTGGCGGAATTCAAGGCCGAGCTGGATGATTATAATGCGATTATGCTGCAGGCTCTGGGGGATCGGTTGGCCGAGGCCTTTGCGGAGTATTTGCACAAGCAGGCTCGCGATGCGTGGGGGTACGGCAAGGACGAGGGCCTGGGTATGGAGGAGTTGGTACAGGAAAAATACCGGGGGATTCGACCGGCACCGGGGTACCCGGCATGTCCGGACCATACGGAAAAGCGGGTGCTGTTTGACCTGCTGGATGTGGAAGGGCAAACTGGAATTTCGTTGACGGAGAACTTTGCGATGCATCCCGCCTCGTCTGTGAGTGGGTTATACTTTGCACATCCGGAAGCAAAATATTTCTCCGTTGGAAGAATTGGGCAAGACCAGGTAGAAGATTATGCCAGTCGTAAAGGGATAGAGGTGCGGGAGGTAGAGCGCTGGTTGGCGGCGAACCTGGGGTACACACCCCGGCGACAGGCCAGCAAGGTGACTGCTGAAGAAGCGGTGGTTTGAGAGATAGATCAGGGTTCATTCATCAGGGAGACGGTATGGCCGAGATCAGGCCCTTTCGGGGCGTGCGGTACAATTTGGATCGAATTCAAGATGCTGGGAATGTGGTGGCCCCGCCCTACGATGTGATTGATGGGGCGTTACAGCAGGCGCTGTACGACAAACATCCGAACAATGTGGTGCGGATTATCCGGGGGAAAGATGAAGCCGGAGATGGGCCTGAAAAAGGCCGGTACACCCGGGCGGCAGAGGCGTATCGCGGCTGGCTGGAAGACGGATCTCTGACGCGGGATGCGGAAGATGGGATTTACCTTTATGCACAGGATTTTGATGCGAAGACGCTTTCTGGGATCGTGCGTAAATCTCGGCTGGGAATTGTGACGCTGGTGTTGGCCGAAGCTCTGGGGGAGGGTTCCATTCTTCCGCATGAGTTCACCATGCCGGGGCCCAAGGCAGATCGGTTGGAATTGATGCGGTACACGGGTGCTGCTTTCGGACAGATTTTTTCGCTTTATTCGGATCCGGAAAGCAGGGTGAAGGCGTTGTTGCAGGAGTCGTTGCAGGGCGAACCTCTGTTTTCGTTTGAGGATGCGGACGGTGTATTGCACCGGCTCTGGCGGGTAACGGACGAAAAAATCCTGGCCCGTGTGTCCCAGGAGCTGGCGGACAAGCCGCTGTTTATTGCAGACGGGCATCATCGGTACGAAACCGCCGTGGTGTACCGGGATGAGCGGGCAAAAACCGACGGCGCCAACTGGCGCGAGAAACCCTACGGCTTCCGGATGCATACGCTGGTGAATATGGATGATACCGAAGGAATGGCCATTTATCCCATTCACCGCGTGGTGATGGACCTTTCGGCAGAAGAACGTGCGCGGTTGGAGGTGGGGTTGGCCGACCTATTTGATGTGGAGACGGCACCGTTGACAGATGCGCCCTCGGTGTTGCAGGAGATGCAGAAGAGAGAAAAAGAAGTTGGTCGGCCGGTATTCGGGTTCTGTATTGGAGACGTGACGAAGGTGCGGTATCTGACGCTGAAACCAGGGGTGAGTCCAGCAGATTTGGACCCGGAGAAACATTCCGATGCGTGGCGTGGGTTGAGTTCTGGGTTGCTTCAGTTGGTGCTGGGTAACGTGCTGGGCCTGGACAAAGAAGCACTGATTACTGGAAATAAGGTGCAGTTTGTGAAGGTGGAAAAAGAGGTGCTGAACCTGGTGAAAGCAGGGGCAGACCGGGCAGGATTTTTCTTGAATCCTGTGAGCATGTCTCAGCTTCGCAATGTGGTGCTTGCAGGTGAGCGGATGCCACCCAAGTCCACGTTTTTTTATCCAAAGGTGTACACCGGGCTGGTGATACAGGATATGAATTCGTTCTAAGCAACCGGCCGCAGAGGTGAAGGAAATTCAATGAGATCGGGCCGTGCCGTAAGGTGCGGCCCGATCTGTTCTTTTGCATATTGGGTACGAATGAAAACAACCGCACCGAAAGCTTTTTACTTTTTCTTCTTTGCGGCTCTGGGAGCGCTGAGTCCGTACCTGGTACTGTATTACCAGGACCTGGGATTCACAGGGAGGCAAATCGGTCTGCTGGCCGGGATTCCGCCGTTGATCGCCCTGGTGAGTTCCCCGTTCTGGGGTGCCGTGGCCGATGCTCGGCAGCGGCACAAGCAGGTACTGGTGCTGGCTATGGCCGGTACGCTGATTGCCGCAGGGTTGCTGTCGCAGACGACACAGCTTTTTTGGCTGCTACCGGTGGTGAGCCTGTACGCATTTTGTCTGGCCCCGGTGATCCCACTGGTGGACAATGCGGTGCTGGATCTGCTGGGAGATCGAAGAGACGAGTATGGCAGGTTGAGGCTGTGGGGTACCATTGGATGGGGGGTAAGCGCGGTGGGGGTTGGTGTGCTTGCAGAAAGAGGAGGCCTGGGCTGGCCATTTGGCTGTTTTCTCGTGCTGATGTCCGGCGGGCTACTCGCCGGGGCATGTCTGCCTGCAGGACCTGTGAAAGCGCGGCGTCCATTCTGGGTTGGGTTCCGGGAGCTGATGGGCAAACGGGCCTGGGTGGTGTTGATGGGAACGGTGTTTATTGTGGGAGTTTGTTCTGCGATTGTGCGGAATTTCCTTTTTCTACATCTCGAGAGCCTGGGTGCAGGTCGGGATCTGATGGGGCTTTCTCTCACGTTTGCCGTTGTAGGTGAACTTCCGGTTTTTTTCTTTTCGGACCGAATGTTGCGGCGCTGGGGGCCGCGCGGGTTGCTGATTTTTTCAATTCTGGCATTTTCGCTCCAGGCGTTTCTTTTTTCACTGATGTGGGTGCCCTGGCTGGTACTGCCGTTCCAGATGTTGCACGGCCCTTCATTTTCGGCGCTGCTTACGGCGCGTATTGCGTACGCGAAAGAAATTGCGCCAGAAGGGCTGGGCGCCACGGCGCAGGGGCTGCTGTCTGGTGTGTCGGCAGGGCTGGCGTCGTCCGCTGGTGCACTGATTGGCGGTGTGCTGTACGATGGCGTTGGGGCGGTGGTGGCATTTCGCTGGGCATCTGCAGGAGCGTTGCTTGGACTGGGTCTGTTGTTGGCTGCTGGGCGGACCATGGACACCCGGAAAGAGCTTCAGAGTACCGGGAGCTCTTCGGGGACGGGTTCAGAAAGCAATTCGTAGCCGGTGTCTGTGACCAGAATATCTTCTTCGAGCATGAAGAAGCCGAAGTCTGTGACCATGGACGGTTCTACCGTGAGGATCATGCCCGCTTCCAGAGGTGCGCTGCTGGCCAATTCCAGGAAGGGGGGCTCAATGATGTCCAGACCGCTGGCGTGGCCACAGCCTGTGGCGCGTTTGGCCTGTTCTGTGTAGCCAGCGGCGAGCATGACGCGGTTGGAGACTTCAACCAGTTCTCGGGCAAGGATGCCGGGTTTGACGGCGTTGAGGGCAGCTTGCAGGCAGGTGTAGATGGTGTGGTAGGCGTGTTTGCAGCGGTCGGTTGTATGGCCCAGGGCGAACATGCGTGTGTAATCAGACCAGTATCCACGGTACACACAACCGGCATCCAGAATGGCCAGGTCTCCAGGTGTCAGCGCTCGGCTTGTTGCGCGACGGTGGGAACGGTCGCTCGGCTGAAGGTTCTGTGCATTGTGCGTGGCGATGGTGATGGATCCAGGGGCGTCTGCACCGTATTGAAGCTGTTCTATGGCCATGTGCCGGAACATGTCTTGTTCGGTTGTGCCGGGCCGCACGGTTTCGAACAGGGAGCGGTAGGCCTGGTCTGTTATCTGGACGGCCTGCTTGATG
>JAQCGA010000462.1 GCA_027619145.1 bacterium
CGCTGGTTCATATCCATTGGACCGACAAATGTGCTCAATCTTGCTCCGCATAGCGGCATTCGCCAGATGGCGGCAATTCCATGTCAACAGATAATCCATGCCATTGATTACGGCTACAGCGATATGGATTGCATCTTCAGCAGCTTTCGGAGGAAGCGGGCCTTTTTCCACAAGCTCTCTGGCGAGAGATAACGCTTCCTCGGTTACTTCTAGCAGCTCAATTGATTCCAACGCCGCCAGCCTGCTCTGACTCATTTCTTGATCTCCTGCCTCTGCTTCATCCCAAACTTCGCCTTTCTCATCTTCCACCACTCATCTGTAACTTACTGATGACCGGCAACAATAACGTCACGGCTCGGACGAGATGTCAAATAGCTTATGACTGTCGTTTCAATATAGGCTCTGGGCTTCATATCCTGGCCTCTCACAAGAGGTCTATTTATCCCCGATCCCCGCAGTGATGATCTTTCCCAAAAGATACGCTTGCTTATGGTTTTCTTCAAGAGAAGAGCCGAACAATATCACAGAGATTTGCTCAGCTTCTATTTTACCCGTGCAATTTTTCCGTGAGTTCGTGGATTTGTTGGGTGAGGGTTTCGACAGCGTTGACATAGATGGTTTGCCAGGTCTGGAGACCTTTTAGGGTGCCGGTTTCGAGTTCGTAGCGGAGGCCGGGGAGCATCCAGGAGGCGTAGCCGCTGAAGGGGTCTTCTGCGGTGTAGAGGGAGCGGTTCCAGGGGCGTTCCTGGAGGCCTTCGGGATGGAGGAAGGCTTTTTCAAGGGCGATGAGGGCGGCGTTGAGTTTTTTCGTTTGGGTTTTCGAGGGCGGGTTTGATTCGAGACACTGGTTGCGTGCGGTTTCAAATTCTCCGGCTGCTTCGGCGAGGCTTGCGGCGGCTGTTTCAAGAGCGTCTACACGGAGGGATTTTTTGAGCTGCCGGGCGCGTTGTTTGAGGCCGTCGATGTGGGTGACGAGGTCTGTGGCGTAGCGGGGAAGGTCATAGGGCAACAGGTCCGCGTTGGCAACGCGGGTGGCCAGGATTCCGTTGACGCGTGTGATTGCGGGGCCGTACACGTAGTTCGGGTCTGCAAAGCGTTCGTACCAGGCGAGGTTGTCGTAAATGGTGTGGTAGGGCGAAAAGCCTCCCATGGTCATGCCGGCAGAAGGGATACCGGCGTGCATGTAAAAAGCGATGTGATCTGAGCCGCCGCCCAGGTTGCCTGTGGTGGGTGCCGGGGCGTCTTTTCGCCAGTGGTCGTACACGGTGGTTTTGGAGCCGGGATAGGCAACGGATTTTGTGGCTTCTTGAATCGGGCCTTTGAGGGAAGGCGATGCAGAAGCGGCGAAGGTGGGTCCGCCGGCGGCCATGTCTGCGTTGATGTAGGCGACGGCTTTTGAGGTAAGTTCGTCGCGGAATTGTTCGACCCATTCGGTGGAGCCAATGATGCCGTATTCTTCGGCGTCCCAGTGGCCAATTTTGATGCTGCGGCGCGGGCGGTACCCGTCTTTTGCGAGTTTGCCCAGGGTGTCGGCCAAACTGAGGAGCATGGCGGTGCCGCTGTTGGGGTCCACGGTACCGAAAGCCCAGGCGTCGTAGTGGCAGCCGAGGAGGATCCATTCGTCCGGGAATTCTGTACCTTTGAGGGTGCCGATGACGTTTGTGGCGCGGGTGAGTTTGCGCGGCTGGTTGACGCGCAGACGCACGGTGAGGTCCGGGCCGCCGGTGAGGCGGTAGGCGCACGGGAGGCCGCCCTGCCAGCCAGCGGGGACGCCTTTGCCCTGCATGCGTTTGAAGATTTCGATGGCGGAACCGTAGGGCAGGGGGGCGGCGGGAATACCGTGGAACGGGAGGTCTTCGGGGTTCAGGCGGTGGACGGGTTTGCCACTGTCTTCCGGGTAGGCGGGTTCGAATGGGGTCAGGGGGTCACCGACGTAGCCCAGGGTGAGGAGGGAGCCGCGCTGGACGGCGCTTTCGTTGAGTTGTTTGCCTTCGGGATAGACGGGGCCGGAGGCGTAGCCGCCATCAGTGGGGTCGGAGTACATGAGAACACCAATAGCGCCGTGTTGTTCGGCGTATTTGACTTTGTATCCCCGGAAGTTACCGCCGAAGCGGGCGAGGACAATTTTGCCTTTGACGGAGATGCCGAGTTTGCGGAGGTGATCAAAGTCTTCGCGGGTACCATAGTTGACGTAGACGATTTTGGCGGTGACGTCGCCCGATCCGGCGTAGGCGTTCCAGCCGGGTGTAAGGTCCGGATGGCCGGAGTAGGGGTCTTCTTTGAGGATGTATTCCTGGTTGTTAAGGGGTTGCCGGATGGGTGTGACCAGAGCGATGTAGACTTCGCCGCCGGGTTCGGGTACGTAGACGTCGTAGGGGAAGCGTTCGACGTGGAGTCCGGATTTTTTCATGGATTGGGCGATGTATTCGCCCACGCGTACGTTGGTTTCCGACCCAAAAGGATGGGGTTCGGAGGTGAGGTTTTTGAGATGGGTTCGGAAGATTTTTGAAGATGGGAGTTTCAGGAGCTGCCGTTCCAGTTTATGCTGGGCGGCAGCTCTTTCATTTGTGAAACCGGTGATGGCTTTGGGCATGGGGTGGCTTTCTGTTCAGGATACGGGTTCGGGAATCTGGTCCACATACTGCTCGAAGAGGGCAACGTCTTTGGCGATGATGTCCGGGTCGTCTTTGGGGAAGAGACCCACGCAGGCAATGTCGGTGTCGCGCATGGCTTTGCCCATGGTTTCAAAGGCTTCGATGACGGGTTTGTTTCCACCTGCGAAAACTTTGTAGTGGACGACGGGGGATGGAATGGTGGCGATGACGCCGAGCATGAGGTCGCGGTCTTCGTATTCCCACTTTTCGCCGGTGGAGACGTGGTGCGCGCTTTTGGTGCGGTCCGAGGGGTTGTAGTAGCTGCACATCTGGAAGTCGGGTTCGAGGTTGTCGCGGATCCATTCGTGACCCTGGGGACGGTGGCCAGCGAAGCCTGCGGCTACGTTGCCTTTGCGCATGCGGTCCAGGGCTTCGGTGAAGTTGTCGAACTGTTCCTGGGCGTGCCACATGTCCACCACGCCGCCGTGGATGTAAGCGCCTGCTGCACCCAGGTCAACCGCACCCTGGAGCCAGTCTCGCCAGACGTCCGGCTTGCCGCGTTCTACACAGATCTGGGCGAACCATTGAATCTTTCCGCCTTCTTTCCAGTAGTCGCGCAAGATGCCGAAGATGTGGTCGTCTGTGCGGCCAAAGAAGGTGTTGATGCCGGCTTCTTCTGCCGTGTGGAGGGTTTCTTTGATTCGTTCGGGCGTGAAGTAGTCGAGCATTTCTTTGGTGCGTTCGGGGCTTTGATGTGAGAAGCCGCTGAAGGGGTTTCCGCCGATGCACAGGCCGGAGACGCGGGCGTTGCCGATGGAGACGTTGCGCATGGTGTGGGTCCTTTCTATGTGGTGAGGATGGAGGTGCGGGTAGAATTTAGAACCAATTGTCAATTGACAATTATCAATTAGCAATTGACAATTGTTTCCCCTTTGGGTCTTACGTTACCGGGAAGCCGTGGCGGGTGAGGGCGGTTTCTACGAATTCTTTCCAGACGCCGTGGGGTTCCCAGAGGCGGTTCAGGGTTTCGCGGGCAACGGTTGGGTCTTCGCCTTCGCAGATGATGCGGTAGAGGTAGATGAAGGCGGAGACGCGCATGTTTGCGGCGCAGTGGACGAAGATTTTTTTGTTGTGTGAGGCTTTCATGAGTTGGAAGAAGAAATCCAGGTCCTGTTGCCGGGGGGCTTTCCATTCGACGGGGATGTGGACATAAGACATTCCCCGGGAGGTGACGTGTTCGGCTTCGTTGGGTACGGCGTTGTCGGTGGCGGGCATGGCGATGTTGATGACGAGTTCGTACCCGGCATCCCGGATGGTGTCAAATTGTTCGGAGGTGGGCTGGCCAGCGGTGCCGAGGTTGTCCGTGATGGCGAGGAAGTTTTTGATCTTGGTGAGTTGATTGGACATGGGGGTTTCCTGTTGCCAGGATGTGAGAATTTGGATTGGGTCGGAAATCACCAGCGTTATCCGGGTCCCCCGTAGGGGCGCGGTTTCCGCGCCCGGTGTTTTGTGG
>JAQCGA010000463.1 GCA_027619145.1 bacterium
TTCGCGGCTGGTCTTAATGACGCGCCGCCGCTTCGATGCTTCTTATGCGGATCGGGTGCTGGATTTGGCCGAGAAGCAAGAGCGTGTGCATATTTTTACGCACCCATTTTTCCCCAATGAAGATTTCCAGATCTATTTGAATGCAGCAGACGTGGCGGTGCTGCCGTTCACGGATGTGCTCACTTCTGGGTCTGCAATTACTGCGCTGTCTTTGGGAAAACCTGTGATTTTACCTAGGTTGGGGTGTTTGCCAGAACTGATTGGGGACAAAGAAGGGATTTTGTACGAGCCTCATACAAAAGGGGCTTTGCGTGAAGCCATGGTTGAAATACGGCAAAAGGACCTGGACGAAATGGGCCGTGCGGCATTTCGGCTGGCAGAGTCTTTGGACTGGAAGCAAATCGCTGAACGTATCGCTACACTTTATAGAGGTTGAAGGGGGTTGGTGGCCAATTTCGGCAGGTTCACTGGTACAACATCTTTGTACTCATCTGTGGAGTGAGGTAAAACAGACATGAAGATCGCTAGAATCGATCTGGATGCGGTACACGTGAACCACCGTGGAGATTGGATTTTTGTTCACGTGCGGACAGATGATGGCCTTGCTGGTCTTGGTGAACTGCGGGCGGGTACTGGCTATCAGGGTCGGGTGCGTGCTGTGCGCAAACTTGGGGCATCCCTGGAAGGAAAAGATCCGGGTGCAATTGAACAGATCGTGGCCGAGGTGGTGGACGGGGAGCCGGATCAGGACGGCTTGTGCGCGTTGAGTGCCATTGAACAGGCATTATGGGATTTGAAAGGAAAGGTGCTGGGAGTTCCCGTGTACCAACTTTTGGGAGGTCCTTGTCGTTCGGATATTCGCCTGTACGCGAATATCAATCGGGCAACCACGGATCGTTCGCCGGAAGGATTTGCCCGAAATGCGGCTGCGGCTGTTGCCGATGGATTCGACGCTGTGAAGCTGGCACCTTTTGATGGGATGCCCGGGGGAATGGATACCTTGGAAGAAGCCGAGTCCGGACTGGCGTGTATGCGGGCTGTACGCGATGCAATCGGCCCAGACGTAGATTTGCTGATTGATTGCCACAGCCGGTTTTCCGTTCGGGGTGCTCTGGCTGTTGCAGATGCATTGCGGGAATTGAACCTGTACTGGTTCGAACAACCCGTACCCGAGTCCGATATGGATGCTGTGGTCGAAGTACAGCAAGGGTGTGGACTGCGAACTGCTGGCGGTGAGCAGCGCATGTTGCGAAGGGGATTCTGCGAGGTGTTCGAACGCCGCGCAATGGATGTGGTGATGCCGGATGTATCCATTGTGGGCGGGATAGGTGAGTTGAAGAAGGTGGCAGGTATGGCCGAGGCCTGGGGAATCCCCACAGCGCCCCATGGGCCGTTCGGTCCAGTGGCGATTGCAGCAGGTGTGCAGGCGATGGCTGCGCACCCGGCGTTCTCAATTTTGGAATTCGGCTGGGGTGAAGTGCCCTGGCGGAGTTCGCTGGTCGCACCAGAGGAACGTGTTGTCAATGGAAGAATTCATCTGAGTGAGCGCCCTGGACTGGGTGTGGAGTTGAACGCGGAAGTTGTGGCGGCGCACCGCGTTGATCTGGATGCTTAGAGGGTGAGAAAAATGGAGGGTGGAATGCAGTATGGAAACCGACGGACCGTTGGCTGTGTACCTCTGTTTAATGTGGTGGAAATGAATCAACATTGAAAGCAAGGAGGGCTGGGATGTTCAAAAGTTTATCTACGGGCGCAATTGGCGTGAAAGCAACTCTGAACGAAGGGCTGGCTTACGCAAAGGCGGCAGGCTTCGGTGGGTTGGACGTGAGCATTGCGGAACTGGCAAAAGTTGTAGAGGACCGAGGTGCATCGGAAGTGAAGGGCATGTTCGAAGAGGCGGGACTGAAAATTGGTGCGTGGGGTTTGCCTGTGGCATGGAACGGGACGGATGCCGAGTATGCAAAAAGCCTGGAGGGGCTTTCCAAACTGGCAGCAGCCGGTGCGTCTGTGGGGGCTTTCCGGGTTTCGCAGTGGGTTCCTTCCTCGTCTCCTGAACGGAAATTTCGAGAGAACTGGCGCTGGCATCTGGAGCGCTTTCGGCCGATTTGTGAAATTTTGAAAGAGTACGGGTGTAACCTGGGGCTGGAGTTTATTGGGCCACGCACCCACCGGGTGGGCAAGCAATTTGGGTTTATTTATACCATGGATGGGATGATGGGTTTTTGTGAGGCATTGGGCACAGGGAATGCCGGATTGTTGCTGGATGCCTGGCATTGGTACACGGGCCTGGGCACGCTTGCAGACCTGCAGGCGCTACAGGCTTCGGATGTGGTATATGTACACGTAAACGATGCGCCGGACGGGGTGGACGTGGCGGATCAGATTGATAACGTGCGTACCTTGCCTGCGGAGACGGGTGTGATCGATTTGCCCGGGTTTTTGGGCGTACTGAACGAACTTGGATATGAGGGGCCGGTTACGGTAGAACCTTTCAGCCAACGGGTGCGGGAGCTTCCGCCGGCTGATGCGGTCAAAGAAACTGCTGCTTCGCTGGTGAAAGCCTGGCAGGCCGCAGGACTCAAATAGGGGAGGATGGGCATGGAAGCGATGGAAACTTTTGCAGCGGCGTACATTGAAGAGAACCGTCGATTGCTGTCTACGTTGGACCCAAAGCAGATTTCTGGGGCGATTGATCTGGTCAGGAACGCTCGGGATGAAGGCAAGCGGATCTACGCGATTGGCAACGGCGGCAGCGCGAGTACGGCGTCGCATTTTGTAAATGATATGGGCAAGGGCGCATCTGTGGGCCGCGAGAAACGATTCAAGGTGATTCCGTTGACGGACAATGTGGAGTGGATGACGGCTTTGAGTAATGATTTGTCCTACGAGGATGTATTTGTGGAGCAGTTGAAGAATTTTGCAGAGCCCGGAGATGTGTTGCTGGCAATTAGTGGGAGTGGAAATTCGGAAAATGTATTGCGGGCTGTGCAATACGCCAATGAGAAGGGCTGCCACACCATCGGGTTTACGGGGTTCGGTGGCGGCAAGCTGAAAGACCTGGCTTCTCATCCTATTGTGGTCGCGTCTGACCATATGGGTCGCGTAGAAGATATGCACGTCATCCTGCAACACATGATCTGTTATTATTTTATGGATCTGGAAAAGACGTGATCTGGAGCACCGGCACCGTGTGGGTAGTATGGGTCTCGATCCTGTTTGGGTTGAACCTGGAACTGGGCTATTATTTGCACCTGATCCGGGGACAGGTCCGGCTTTTATGGAACCGGGAACCCATTGAGCGGCTGCTGAAAAATCCGGAATTGGATGCTGAAATTCGGGACCGCCTGTTGTTTATTCGGGCGGTCCGGACTTTTGCTCAGGATCAGATCGGGCTGGCACGCTCTCAGAATTATACGAGTTTTTGTGATATTGGGGAGGGGCCGGTTTCCTGGAATTTGACGGCTGCACCTGCGGATCGGCTGGAGCCAGTGCGCTGGAAGTACCCCGTGGTGGGCAAGTTTCCGTATCGAGGTTTTTTTGATCTGAAGCGTGCAAAACAGGAGAGAGACAAGCTGGAAGCGGAGGGGTACGATACCTATTTGCGTCGCGTGAGCGCGTATAGCACGCTGGGGTGGTTCGACGATCCGGTGTTGAGTACGATGCTGCAATATCGCGACGAGGATCTGGCTGAGTTGATCATCCACGAGCTTACGCATGCCACGGTGTGGATTGAGGGCGATGTATCTTTCAACGAGAGTTTGGCGTCATTTGTGGGCGAAACAGGGGCTCTGGAGTTCCTGGCTTCCCGGTATGGGGAAGACGCTCCCGAGGTCCAGGCTGTGCTGGACCGGCGGGTGGACCAGCGCACGTTCACGGGTTTTATGCTGAGCATTGCGGAGAAACTGAAAACTCTGTACGCTTCGGATCTGTCGAACGAAGAAAAAAGGGTGGGGAAGGAGGAGGGTTTCGAGGAGGCGCGAACAGCGTTTGAGGGCCTGGATTTGAAGACCGATCTCTACCGCACTTTTCCCCGGTGGAAGCTGAACAACGCATTCATGTTGGCCTACAGCACCTACCACGAGAAAGTAGATGTGTTC
>JAQCGA010000464.1 GCA_027619145.1 bacterium
GCCAGATGATGCTCTTTCACCAGATCGATCATCGGCTCATAATTGTAGAAATCATTGCACAGTGCAAAAATCCGTACCGGCCGGTCCAGGTCATCTTCCAACCGGTACCGACTCCACACCAGTTCCCGGTACATATCCAATCCCGGTTGTGCGGGATACACAAAATGTGACCAGGAATGGTTGCCCACGCCCCATCCCTTATCCATCAAAAACCGCAACTCATCCACACTCATATGCACGTACGGATTCAGCGAACTTGCAAAACAATTCCGCTTCCGTCCCAACTGCCCCGCCACCACATTCACATGTCCGGGAAAACCAAACTTCTCATGCACTGGAAGCGCATTGGCCAGACAATCTACTGTCCCTTCATCGTACGTAGCCGAATACGCAAACGGCGCATCGTTCAGCCAGCGACAAATTTCAACCCTGCAATTTCCCATCAAATCGTCCCTCTATGTAAGCCGACCCATCGCGACCGGCAACTGCTTAAAAAAAATGCCGCACCTCCCGGATGCGGCTCCGCACTGCCGGCCGGAACCCAATGGTTCTCCAGGCGGCCATCGTAAAGAAACCCTAACGCTCATCGCATCTTACATTAGAAACGATAATCCATAGAAATCGCTGTGTCAAGCAATGATAAACCCGTCGCTCTCCAGATCCACCACACAGCTCCTGAATCCCGATCCTGCACTTTTTTACCACTCCACACACTTGATCGGAATCCCTTCTCGCAAATTCCCAAAACACCCTTCGTCGCACTTCTGGCACACCACAATCTCGTCGAACCACCCCTCCCTCACCTTATTCGGCCAATTCGGGTCCGCAATCAGTCCGCGCCCCACCGCCACCAGGTCCGCCCGCCGCTCGTTCACCACCTCCAGTGCACGCTCCACGACATCCATCTCACCCACCGCCACCACCGGAATCCCGAGTCCACGAAACGGCATCGCCCGGTCACCCGGCCGCTTGAAACTGGACGGCGACACATCCAGAATATCTACTCCCGCCTTCGCCAACCTGCTCGCCAGAATGAGGCTCTCATCAATCCCGTACCCCTGTCCAACCGGTGTATGCCGGTATAACAATAGTGCCTCCGGCCCACACGCATCTCGAACCGTCTCCACAATCCGCAACGCAAACCGCATGCGGTTCTTCATATTCCCGCCAAACGCATCCGTCCGCCCGTTCTGCAACGGTGAGAAAAACTGGTTGATCAGATAATTGTGGGCCCCATGCGGCTCCACTCCGTCGAACCCGGCCTCCATACAAATTTGCGCAGCTACGTGAAATTGCCCAACGATCTCCTCAATCTGCACCCGGTCCACCGTATTCGGCGTGGGCAGCGGGTCCACCCGGGGGAAATCGAACGTTACCGGAAACAACTGGATCGCGGCCAGTGCGCCGCCCTCGTGAATCGCATCCACCAGCGTCTTCAGCGTCTTCACCGTCAGCTCCGTCCCGAACCGGTTCACCGCAGTCGCCTCCACAATCACCAGCCCAACGCCGCCTCGCGCACGGCTTCCGTACCAATCCACGCCGTCTCGCGTTGTAATCCCATACAACGAAACCATCGGCGGCATCACAATTCGATTTCGCAGCGTCTTGCCCTTCACCTTCAAAGGGCTGAACAAAGGAGTAATATCCATCTCGCACCTCCAGGATCAGCATTACGAAACCACCTGCGTCACGCTCCGCCCCCCCTCCATCCCTCCCGGCAAATCGAACCGCACCTGTGAACCGGCCCCACGTGTCTTCACGCCTTCCCCTTCCAGCTTCCGGTTCACCTCCACACCCACCGTCAATTTCCCATTCTTCGGATTGCTCACCGAAATTTCCAGCTTTCCGCGCATCTCCCGCACCAGCACCATACACGCCTTATCCACACCAATCGACAACGTACGCGTCACCGCCAGCAACCCCGGCCGATAAAACACAATCCCCGTCACCCGGCTTTTCCTGTTCCGCACCGCCTGGACATCGGAATCGTTTCTCAAAACCTCCACCACCGGCCGCGCCGCGTAGTCTTTCACAGCCGCGAGTGTCAACCCCGGTGCCACCACATACGCATACGAAGCCTCCTCCGGTTTCTTCCCGTGATCCATCCACAGTTTAAACACCTCGTGTGAAACCGGCTTGGCCGAAAACTGGCCGCTCAGCAGGTTCCAGCTCCCCGTCTGCGTACCGGTTCGGATACATAAATCGACCGACTCGGGAAACACATATGCGACCCCGCCATGATGCACCCATGCCACATCTTCCAACGCGTGTTCTCCGCCTTCCACCTTTCTCTTCTTTCCTCTCTCACAGGCTGTCACCCTACCCTTTAAATGACACTGATTCACCGTCGTCACCACAGAATTCCCGGACCTGCACGAAATCCCTGCACCCAAACATACAAACTCCCCATCAAAGAAAAACCACGCCTTCCGCGCCGTAAGCCCGTCCCGTTCAAAATCGAACGCCGCCGCCCCGTACATCCCGTCCGACACGCCGCCCACAAACGACCGGCTCCCCCGGATACGCGGCTCCCCGCTCCGTTCCGGCCCATGTTCCACCGTTGTCCCCGGAACCTTCTGCCAGTCCCACACCGGGAAAATGTCCACGTACTCTTTTCCCGTCCGAAACATATAATTGCACCCATCCCCAATATAGTGACTCTTCAACCCCTCGTCGCACCCCGAAAGCCCATCTGTATTCACAATCCTCTTTGAATACATCCGCGCAGAAGCCATATACGCTTCCCGATGGTGCGCCATATAATCGCTACGCCAGAAGTGCCGGTTGCCCACCAGCAAAGCGCCGCGTTTCCCCACCGACCGATCTGCCAGCGCCCGGAATTCCTCCTCCCGCGCTGTGGGAAACTGAAGCATATTCTGAGAAACCGACCGCAGATAAGAAACCGTTGGTCCCTTCCGCGTAATCTCCCGCCCCTTCGCACCGTAATCCGGCGTACTCCCACGCGCCATCCATTGCGACCCGTCCAGCACGTACTGCGTCAAAATCTCGATCTTCTCCTGTGCAAACGCAAACCGGGTACCTGCCAGCAACACCGCCGTTTCCGAACAGTCCTGCGCAAACCCGGCCCCGTATCCATGATTGTACAGACACGGCCCATGCTGGTGAAAACTAAAGTCCGGCTGTACCCCTTCCTTCATCGTAATCTGAATCTCATCCGCAATCCGCCGGTACGCCCGCGCCATCAAACGCGGATTCCGCTCCAGAATCGCCCGCTTCGCCACAATCGACGCCAACCACACCAGATTCTGCCCTGTTGCGCTCAACGTGGACCGGTTCAGAATCCCAATCCCTTTCTCCCTCTGACCCTCGGACAGCTCCTCGTCCATCAATAGCAGCCCATCCACAAGTACACCCGGAATCCCAATTACATCGTACCACCAGGGCCTCCGAAAATTATGTTTCAACCAGTAATCCAGCCCACCCAGAATGGCCTCCCGCAATCCCGCATCTCCACGAAATTCCGACTTGGTCACCCGGTACGCCTGTGCCATCAACAACACATATCGCAAATGCTCAATCGGCTTCCAGTGCACCGTGGACTGATCCGTATAATCCACATCCGGCCAGCTTCCGTCCTTCGCCTGCGTCTTCACAACACGCCGAACCTGCGCACCGTCCACGGACCGAAGCAGCGGCTTTAACAACCGCCGTTTAATTGTTGCCATATCGCGGTCAAGCGCATCAGCCATCACAACCTCCAAATCTTCCAATGCGGGCAAACCCCCTGATCACATCCATCCCGCCGCCCCTGCATCCTCCGTACAATAAGCCGAAAGCACCTTATTGATCCCATCTGCAATCTTCCGACAATCTCCTTCCGTATACCCCGAATCCAATCGCACGAACACATTGCGATTAAACAAATCGTCTGCCACCGGACAATCCCCTCGCGCATACGTCACACCGCCCCCCTTCTCCAGGTAAATCGGACACCGAAACGGACATCCTTCCTCCGTTGCGCCAGACTGCAACGTAATGGGAAACATATCCGAATAGATATGCCAGTCCGGTTTCGCGCCGTCCCCCCGAATATTACATCGAACCCCCTCCGCGTTCAACGCCTTCGCAATC
>JAQCGA010000465.1 GCA_027619145.1 bacterium
GGTAGGTGCGCCTGGCCGGTATGTGGGGAATACGATGGGGCCTGGTGTGAACCGGGTTCCGGGCGGTGGGTGGGTGAAACAACGCGCCGCGATGCAGGCTACGCCCAGAATCTGGAGTACGTTTGTGGACGCGAGATGATTTTCGGTGTCCATGTGCTGAAATAGAGGCAGGGAGTTGTTCTTTATACACAGAACCCGAGGGAATACGCCCACCTCCATTGTGGAGGGGAACACAGGTACGATTTCATCTGAAAGCAGGGTCCAACCCCTTAATACAAGGCCCAGAACGAGCGTTGTTTTTCCAGAACCGGATGCTCCAGGAAGGATCAGGGTCTGGCCGCTGTGGGTAACGGCACCCGCATGGATGCACGGATAAGAAGCCTGGTTCAGCGCATCATGCAGGAGAGCGGATTCGAGCCTGGAGACCAGATCCTCCAGGTTTTGGTAGACCCCGAAGGGGGAGCGGTTCCGCCGTGCTGCAAAGCCGTTTGTGATGTTGGAAATGGTAAAAAGGAGATCTGTAGAGGAGGGATCGGTTGTGGGGAAACCGCCCAAGACATGATGAAAGGCTGATGCAACGTCCTGCGAGGGGAAGCGCAGGGTGAAACGGCTGCCCAGAACAACAAAGGTTTGCGTAAGAATGGACGGAGGTTGCGGCCCAGCAGAGGGTTCGGCTCTGCGATTTTTTTTCATGCGGGTTCTTTGCGCCGGATCAGGCCCATGTCCAGAAGTTGTTGCAGGGTTTGTTCAACATCGGTGCGGGCAGTCTCAAAAGAGATTTCATAGCGGGTTGTGAGGGCGTGGACAAGGTCTTCAATCTCTGCTGTCCCGTCGCACCCTTCCCAAATGAGCCGGGCCGTGGGGTTCAATGTGTGGACCCGGTCTGTGGCCGGGTCGTAGAGAACCAGGTCATCGTCAATTTTGTGGTTGGGTAATTCGTTTCGAATGACGGACATAGGGTATTTTCAGTGCGCTTACAGGGTGTGAGAACATCTTCCTGTGCGTTCGGTATCATTTTTGACTTTTTTGACTTTTTTGACTTTTTTGACTTTTTTGACTTTTCTCTTTCTCTTTGACCTTGAACGCGCTGTATTTGATGTCTTCCTGGCCATCGGGATTGGTTACTCTAACGGAGCAGGAGCCAGGGGTTGCTTGGTTCTTGATCTCGACCTGGATGAGCAGTTCGTAAGAGCTGAGAAATGCAACCGATTTGACTTTAACATCTTTATCATCAATTTCGACTTCGATCCCGTCTTCAAAATACCTGCCCTGGACGGATACGTTCAGGGTTTGATCCTGGTTGCCTTCGTCCGGCTGGAGGCTATCTATCCGAGGAGGGAGAGCCGGAGGTGGAGGCGGAGCGTTGCCAATGACACTGGGGCTCCCCTGGCTTGAATTTCCGCTCTGGGCTTCCGCAAGCGACACCGTCTGGATGAGGGGCGTTACATAGGTTAAGAGAGCGGCGCCCTTCAGGCCGGCCTTGAGAAAGGCGCGGCGGTTGGCCGGGATGCCTTTAGCGCTGGGGCCTGGAGTTTCTGTGTTATCGGCATTGGGGTTGGAAGGAAGTTCCATGGGAGACGCTCCTGACAGAGTGGGCAAGCCCGTATAATTTCAATGAAAATATAGGTTGTCCGCCAGAATCTGTCAACTTCTAAGGCGTTTTCGGCAGGGTTGAACTAGGCGGCCAGATCGTCTTCGTAAATGGCGTCTGAGATATGCAGGATAGGGTATTCACGGAGGTTGATCACACGGTCGTCATCTACGCGGCGGCCCTGAGCATCAAACAGAATGCGTATGGAAGGGCGCAAAGGGTAGGCTTCGTCGGTTTGCACAACGGTGCCAATGGCACCAGAGTTGAGCTGTACCAGGCTGCCAATGGGGAAAGCCGAAAGTTTGCCCAGAAGTACACGTATCACGCGAGAATCGAATTTGGGCTTGTGGGTCTGGAGGATTTCTTTTACGGCCTCGAAGGGAAGAAGCCCGCGCCGTTCCGGACGAGAACGGGTGAGCCCGGCGTAGGTGTCTGCGACGCCAATCACTTTGGCGTACTGGTGAATGTCGTTGCCTTTGAGGCCCTGCGGGTATCCTGAGCCGTCTTCTCGCTCGTGTTCCTGGAGGGCTACGTCGCCCAACCAGTGGTAATTTTCTCCGAGGGTATAAAGGATATCCCGGGCTTTGATGGGATGCTGGTGCAAGATTTTGAAGTCTTCGTCGGAGAGTTTACCTTTGCTAAAAAAGTCATCTGGTAAGGTAATCATGCCCACGTCGTGAAGGAGGGCCGCAACACCAAGGTCAATGAGCTGGTCCCGGTTGTATCCCAGGCCTTCGCCAATTTTGAGTGCGTAAATGGCCACGTTTGCAGAGTGGATGACCACCGCCGAAGCAAATTCGTGCTGGCCGTCGGTTTCACGGGTGTAAATGGCTCTGCGGTAGAGCACGTCGGTGGCACGGGGCAGGTCTACGGCCCGGGCAATCAGGGCATAGGCCGGATCTACGCTAAAAGGCGCACCGGTCTGTGCCGCCTGCATGACGCCTTCTACAAAGGTGCGCAGTTCATCGTAGACGGCTTCTACTTCTTCTTCGGTTGCTTCCAGAGGCTGAACGATGGGCTCTGGTGGCGGAGGGGATGGTTGTGCGGCTGGTTTTTGTGGCGGCGGTGTGCTGGGTGCTGCTTGAGGAGCCTGGGCAGGTCGTACCTCCCGAGGAGGTGGCTGCGTGGGCGGTTGCTCAGAAGATGGCTGGGCCGGAGGCGAAGTAGTTGGCCTTTGGAGGACGGGTTCGCCGCCAGACATTGTGCGGATGAAGGCGCTGATCTGATCAATTTTGTCAACGACAGTGGCCACGGTTCCCACTTCGTTGTAGATTTGGCTGAGAATGGGAAAGTCCCGCATCTTGTCTTGAGGGGGGGCCTGGTCTCTGGGCAAGGAACGGAAATCTGCTTCGGGGTTTTGTTGCTGGGGTTGGCCACTGTTGTGCTCTTCGCTGGCTTCTTCCGGCTGTTGCCGGAGCGCGCCTTCGCCGCTGCGAATGATGTCGGAGAGTCTGGCCATAAGATCTTATCTATCGGGGTTGAACAAACGGGATCTGAAGGTGGTGTCAGGATCAGAGCTGTTTTACGGCCTGGGTGGCTTTAAGGATCAGGTCCGTGTCAATAATATTCATCCGAGTGCCAAACCCCAACAGGAGGCTGACGTCGCAGATGTTGTTGATTTCGCGCGGAATGCCTCTGGAAGCTCGATGAATCGCTTCGACTGCGTCGTCGTTGAAAATCTTGCGTTTGAGGCCGGCTTTGTCTACGCGGGTCTGGATGTAGGCGCGGGTTTCTTCGAGTTTGAGAGGGCCCAGGTGAAACTTGATGGCGATACGCTGTTCCAGCTGTTTTATTTTAGCAATTTTATCTTTTAGTTCGGGTTGGCCCATCAGGAGGAGGGTAAGCAGAAAGCGATCATTCAATTGAAAATTGAGCAGGAGACGCAATTCTTCGAGCGTTTCGGGGTCTTCAATGGCCTGGGCTTCGTCTATAATGACAACGGTGTCCCGGCCAGCATTCAGGTTCCGGGTGACCTGGTCGTTGAGGGCGTGCAGGAGGTCCAGTTTGGAATTTGCTTTGGATTCGACTCCCAACTGGTAGAGGATTTCCCGGAGGAATTCAATGGGTGTGAGGCTGGGGTTGGCAATGACACCCACTTCGTACCGGTCCGGCGGGAGGTCCTGAATCAACGTTCGGCTGAGGATGGTTTTGCCGCACCCTATTTCGCCGGTGAGCATCGCTGCGCCTTTTCGGCTGTTGACAGCGTAAAACAGACGAAGGAGCGCTTCCTGGTGCTCTGCCGAGGGATAAAAAAAACGAGGGTCTGGCACATTTTCGAAGGGGAGTTCGGAGAATCCCCAGAATTCCAAATACACCGCTGTCGCGCTCCCCGTGCCTCAAGTCATGTCAGGCTCGGCGTGATAGGGTGGGTGCGGAAGTGCAAATACGCCTGGATAGGATCGGACTAAATATAAGCCAGTATAGCGGGTCGTGTCAAGGAAAATAGACAATAATGAACTTTTTTCTTGCCTTTTTAGTCTACTATTGTTTATTATTAAAGG
>JAQCGA010000466.1 GCA_027619145.1 bacterium
GTAGAGGCGTTCTACAACGGTGTTGGCGATGCGATAGCGGCTGAAGCGTTCGTCCAGCATCTCAATGGCGGGATCGGGATAATAGACGATGCTGTTGTCCCAGTTGCGTTCGGGGAGGTTGGACATGAGAGGCCTTTCGAAATAAATAGAGACGGATTATCTGTGCGCGTTGAAATGTTATGAAGGCCCGAATATCGGGCATTTTTTCGTTGGCCGTAGGGGCGGGGTTTCCCCGCCCGCCTGCAATGGGTCCGAAGAATGCCAGGGCGTGAAGAATGCCAGGGTCCGAAGAATGCCAGGGCGTGAAGAATGCCAGGGCGCGGAGACCGCGCCCCTACGGCAGGCGATGTCCAGGCCTGATTATGGTCCTTCGTCTGCAGGGTGGCGCAGGGTGCGGGTTGGGAATTCTTGATAGGGGTATTTCTCCAGGGCCTGTTCGTCCAGTTCGATGCCGAGGCCGGGGGTTGTGGGCAGGTGGATGTAGCCGTCTTCGACTTTGAAGGGAGATATGGCGATTTCGTTGCCGATTTCTTCGAAGTTGAGGAAGTATTCGGTAATGAGGAAGTTGGGCATGCCCGCGCAGGCGTGCAGGGTGGCGGCCAGGCCTACGGTGGTACTGTTGTAATTGTGGGGAGAGACGGCCACGTGGTAGGATTCTGCCATTGCGGCAATTTCTCGTAATTCGAGGATGCCGCCGCAGTTGCACACGTCCGGGTTGATGATGTCAACAGACCGCTGCTCGAAGATGTCTCGAAATTCATTTTTGGTGTAGAGTTCTTCGCCGGTGACAACCGGGATGTTGATTTGTTTTGCGGCTGCTGCCAGGCCGCCGGGATCGCGCGAAGAGACGGGTTCTTCATACCAGAAGGGGCGGTAGGGTTCCATCTGGCGGGCTACGCGGATGGCGTGCATGGGCGAAAGCCTGCGGTGGACTTCTACCAGGATGTCCACATCTGGACCCACGGCTTCGCGGACGGTGCGGATGCGTTCGACGGCTTCTTGTTCTTCTTTGCGCTCAATGATGCTGCGCCATGGGCCGGGGAAAGGGTCGAATTTGAGGGCTTTGAACCCGCGTTCCACAACGGCTCTGGCCCGGTTGGCGAGGGCTTCGAGGGTTTTTCCCGGGTCATACCAGCTTCCCCATCCGTTTGCATAGACTTTAATTTTGTTCCGGCACTGGCCACCCAGGAGGTTGTAGACGGGCTGGTTGAGGGCTTTGCCCACAATGTCCCAGAGGGCTTGTTCCAGGCCGCTGATGGCGCTGTAGAGATCCATCGATCCACGTTTGCTGGCAAAGTCTGTGTAGGCAATAAAGGTGAAGTGTTTGATGTCGAAGGGGCTGCGCCCTACCAGGTATCGTCCGAGCTGGCGGATGTGGGTTTCTATGGCGCAATCCCGGTCAGACTGGGTATAGGCTTCGCCCCAGCCGTGGATGCCTTCGTCGGTTTCCAGTTTAACGAAGAGCCAGTTCTTGGCGGTGCCGGGGTGGACGAGGTAGGTTTTGATGGAGGTGATTTTCATGGGCGTATCCAGGCTACGAGATCGTCGTGGTTGGGGCACGGCGGCGCCGTGCCCTTACGGGAGACAGCGGTCAGATCATGAGATCGCCGCCGTTGATGTCCAGGGAGGCACCGGTGATGTAGGCGGCTTTGTCTGTGGAGAGGAAGGCGACCAGGTCTGCGACTTCTTCTGGGCGGCCCAGACGAGGTATCGGAAAGCTTTGTTCGTATGCCTGGATTCGTTCTTCGGTGATGGTGGTTCGGACCATTTCGGTGTCTATGAGGCCGGGGCAAACGGCGTTGACGGTAATGCCGTACGAGGCAACTTCTTTTGCCAGGTGGCGGGTGAAGCCCAGGATGCCAGCCTTGGCAGCGGTGTAGTGTGCGCCGCCAACGGTGCTGACGTTTTTCCCGGCTGTGGAGGAGAAGTTGATAATGCGGCCCCAGCCGGAGGTTTGCATGTGTGGGAGTACGGCCTGGCAGCAGATGAAGGTGCCTTTGAGGTTGACGTCTATGACGCGGTCCCACTCTTCTTCTGAGATGTCCAAAACTTTTGTGGGGTAGAGTACTCCGGCGTTGTTGACAAGGATGTCTGCGCTGCCAAAGCTTTCAACCGCCCAGTCCACCATGGCATGTACGCCGGGTGCGTCTGTTATGTCTGCCTGGAATACGGCGGCTCTGGTACCGGAAGTGTGCAGTTCTCTCACGGTTTCTTCAGCGCTGGACTCTTCCAGGTCGTTGATGACCAGGCGGGCACCAAGGCCGGCAAGAGCCTGTGCGCAGGCTCGGCCCATTCCCCGGCCGGCCCCGGTGACAATGGCGGTTCGACCTTGCAGTGGTTTTGATTCGGGCATGTCGACGATCCTCAATGCAGGGTTGGAGTACGGTATGCCGTACTCTTGCGAGAGGCATGGCTGCGATTAGAGCACACCGAGGGTTTTTCCAACTTCGGTGAAGGTGTTGATGGCGAAGTCCAGGTCTTCCCGAGTGTGGGCTGCGGAGAGCTGTACGCGGATGCGCGCTTCTCCGCGTGGGACAACGGGGTAACTGAAGCCCACAACGAAGATGCCGTGGTTGTTGAGTGTTTTGGCCATTTCGGCGGTGCGTTTTTCGTCTCCGAGCATAATGGGTACAATCGGATGAATGCCAGGTTTAATCTGGAAGCCGTGTTGTGACATCTGATCCCGGAAGTAGTGGGTATTGTCCATCAGGGTTTTACGAAGTTCCGGGCGTTGTTCTACGAGGTCCAGGGCTTTGAGAGAACCGGCAACGATGGGTGGGGCGAGGGTGTTTGAGAAGAGGTAAGGACGGGAACGCTGGCGGAGGTAGTCAACGATTTCTTGGCGGCCGGTGGTGAAGCCGCCTGAGGCACCGCCCAGTGCTTTGCCCAGGGTGCTGGTGAGGATGTCGATCCGGTCGCCTACACCGAAGTGTTCGGGGGTGCCGCGGCCGTGTTCTCCTAAAAAGCCGGTGGCGTGTGAGTCGTCTACCATGACCAGGGCGTTGTGGTGGCTGGCCAGGTCGCAAATTTTGTCCAGGGGGGCGAGGTCGCCGTGCATGGAGAAAACGCCATCTGTAGCAATGAGACGGAAGCGGGCGTCTGCGTTTTCTTTGAGGCGGGCTTCCAGGTCATTCATGTCTGCGTGTTTGTATACGGCACGTTTGGCTTTGCACAGCCGGACGCCGTCAATGATGCTGGCGTGGTTTAGTGCGTCGCTGAGTACGGCGTCTTCGGGTCCCAGGAGGGTTTCAAAGAGGCCACCATTGGCGTCGAAGCAGGAGGTGTACAGGATGGTGTCTTCTGTGTTGAGGAAGGTAGAGATGCGGGCTTCCAGGGTTTTGTGCAGGTCCTGGGTACCGCAGATGAAGCGTACAGAAGCCATGCCATAGCCGTGGGTGCGCAGGCCGTTGATGGCGGCTTCGACGATGTCCGGGTGGCCAGCGAGGCCCAGGTAGTTGTTGGCACAGAAGTTGAGTGTGTCGCCTTCGGTTGTGCCTACGTTGGGTCGCTGGGGTGTGGTGATATGCTTTTCGGATTTGAAGAGACCGTTTTCTCGGATGGTGTTGAGCTCGTTTTGTAGATGGGTTTTCATTGATTCGTAGGCCATGATGGATGCCTCCATTGAGAATCGCAAAGGTGGGGCAAAGTTCCCGGTGTGGTGGGAATGGTTGAACGCCCCCAAAATAGAAGAAGTGGTGAGGAAAAGCAAGCTGGATATCCGGGTTCGCCTGCGGGGTTCCGTACTGCCGCTTTGGCCTTGACATTGTCGGAGGTGATGGCGATATTTGTTTTCCTGTTTTTCGCTGGAATAGGCGGTTTTTCATTCTGATCACGGTGGGTTCTTGCGTGGTTGTTTGCTTCAGGCAAGGTTGAATACAGGAGGTCGGATGAACCGTCGGTCGTTTTTACAACAGAGTGCGCTGGTTGCCGGCGGCGTGTTGGCCGGGGTGGACATGTTGCGTGCAGAGGAGGGGATTGTGGCAGATGGACAGGTTATGACGGTAACCGGACCTGCTTTTCCACAGGCGCTGGGAGTAACCCTGCCGCACGAGCACGTGCTGGTAGATTTTATTGGGGCGGACCAG
>JAQCGA010000467.1 GCA_027619145.1 bacterium
CCGGCCTACGATGGTATCGTCGCCCACTTCGCTTTCTTCTCGGACCGAGGCGTAATCTGCAATGAGGCAACTGGTGCCGATTTTTGCGCCTCGATAGAGGGTGGCACCTGTGCCTACGAGGGTGTTTTCTCCAATGGTGAGGGCCGGGAGGTTTTCGCTCTGTGGAATGGATACGGCGGCCGAGCGCATTGGAGATTTGCCGACAACGGCGTGATCGTCTATGCGGACGTTGTTGCCAATGACAGTGTCTGGGTGAATGATGACGCCGTGGCCAATGCGGCAGTTTTCACCGATAGAGACATTTTCGAGGAAGACGCAGAAGTGGCCAATTTCTGTGTTGGCACCCACGGTGGCAGATTTATGGATGGAACTGGACATATGGGTACGTCCTTGTCTAAAGATATCCGAGGGAGCGAAGGCGGTCTTCCATTTCGGTTTTTTCTTCATCGGTATAGGCGGCGTCTGATTCGGCGTTGGTGGTGGAATCGATCTGTGCAGGTTGCGTGGGGTCGGCACCGTGGATTACAGAGCGGCCCTGCATATCGGCCGGGAGGGGGAGGCCCATCAAGGTGAGTACGGTGGGGGCCACATCACGGATGTCCAGATCGGTGCGTGTTTGGCCGGAAGGCATCTGCGGGCTACGGAGGATGAAGACGCCGTGTTGCGAATGGTTGGCATCGTCCGGTCCGGTGTCGTTGCCTGTGGTGTGGATGCCGGAGCCGCCCACAGTTCCCACGGAACGCCAGAGCAGGTCTCCGAAGTGCACGATGAGGTCAGGGGGGACGCCGTTACACGTTCGATAAATCTCTCGGGGGTTGTAGACTTTTGTTTCCAACGGACGGCCTTCGGAATCCGGGATGGCGGAAAGTTTTGTAGAGAGTTCTGCCAGGACGGTGTTGTAGCTTTCGGGTGCGATCCTACCCTGGGGTTCTCGGCCTGAGATGTTGAGGAAGATGCGTGCATAATAGCCGCCTGCACCCCAGGCTGTGGTGTTGGGCCAGTCGATTTCCAGGTTTTCGAGGGGCGCGGGTGTTTCGGGTGTGTGTTTGAGTTTGAGGTAGCCTTCCTGCATGAGCCACTGGTTGATGCGGATGCCGCCGTCGATGCGTTTTGCGCCGTGGTCGGAGACGAGGAGGATGTGGGTATCTTTTCCGGCCAGGTCAATGAGGGTGCCAATTTCCTGGTCTAGATATCGGTAATAATCCCGAATAGCGTGCCGAAATTTGGAGTTGGGTTCGTGGCCTCGGTGTGTCTCATCCAGGTAGCGCCAGAAGGCATGGTGGATACGGTCCGTGCCCATTTCCACGTGCATACAGAAGTCCCAGGGGCGGGTTTGCATGAGGTGGCGGGTTACACGGAAACGCTTCTCGGTCATCTCATAGATTTGATGCAGGAGGCTTTCTCTGTCCTGCGTTCGGAAGTTGCGCACGTCCAGGATATAGCCATTGGCAATGCGTTCAATTTCAGGCTGAAGATCTGGAGGGTGGGTGTAGGTACTGTGGTTGTCCGGGGTGAGGAAGGAGGAGATGAGGCAGCCGTTGACTGGTTTTGGGGGATAGGTTTGCGGAACGCCGACAACGAGAACGTTCTTGCCCGCGCTCGAGAGGATATCCCAGAGGGTGTTGTCTTGCAGGAGGCGGGAATTGGCGATTTCCATGGGGCGGTAGGAGTGGTCCGGGCGATTGCGGAGGCCGTAAAAGCCCAGGGTGCCGGGGTCCTTGCCGGTGACCATGCTCATCCAGGCAGGTACTGTAATCGGTGGGATGGTGCTGTGGAGCGGCCCGTGTAGACCGCCGTCAAGTAAGGCGCGGATGTTCGGCAGATCGTCCAGGAATTGGTCGAAGAGAAGTTCGGGTGGAGCACAGTCCAGGCCGATGATGAGGACCTTTGGGGTCAAAACGGTTCTCGCGAAATTGTGAAGCGTGAAAAGCGGTTTGAGGGCAAAGGAAGAGGGAGGGTAGCGGTGAAGACGGTAGGAGAGAAGCAATTGACAATTATCAATTATTAATTGTCAATTGTCAATTTGCTTTTCTCTGCTCTTGGACTTCGTCTCAGGGTTTCTTGCGGACGGAACGGTACCAGGCCACACTTTTTCGCAGGCCTTCTTCGGCTGAGATGGCCGGGTTGTATTTCAGGATTTCTCGGGCTTTGGTAATGTCTGCCAGAGAGTGTTTGATGTCGCCGGGGCGCGGGGCGACGTACTCGACTTCTACGTCCACGCGGGTAATTTCCCGGAGGGTATCCAGAACCTGATTGAGGCTGGTGCGTGCACCGCAGGCTACGTTGAAGACATGGCCTTCCGCGCCCGGGGCTTGGGCTGCGCAGAGGTTGGCATGTACCACGTTGTCTATATAAGAAAAATCGCGGGATTGTTCACCGTCTCCATCCACTCGAATGCGGCCGCCGTCCAAGAAGGCGGTAATGAAGAGAGGGATCACTGCAGCGTACTGAGAAGCGGGGTCCTGGCCTCCGCCGAAGACGTTGAAGTAACGGAGGCAGACGGTTTCCAGACCGTACACTTTGGTGAAGGACTGGCAGTATTTTTCTCCGGCGAGTTTGGCTACGGCGTAGGGCGAGATAGGCATGGGCATCATGTCTTCTTGCTTGGGAAGTTCGGGGTTTTCGCCGTAGATGGAGGAAGAGGAGGCATAGATGACCCTGCGTACGCCTGCGTCTTTTGCCGCGTCCAGAATGTTGAGGGTGCCTTCTACGTTGACCTGGTTGGTGGTGATGGGGTCATTGATGGAACGAGGGACCGAAGGCAGGGCACCCTGGTGGAAGATGACTTCGATATCTCGTACTGCCTGGCGCACCACATGGTAGCTTCTGAGGTCACCTTCTACAAGTTCAATACGGTTTCCGAACGGGCCCAGGTTTTCCCGTTTGCCGGTGGAGAAGTTATCCAGTACGCGTACGCTGTCTCCACGTTCGAGCAGGGCTTTGACCAGGTTGGAACCGATGAATCCGGCACCGCCGGTGACAAGACAGTTCATAAAAAACTCCTTTGTTGGACTCTACGGATAGATATGCAGAATCGTGTTAATAGTAGGATAAGGTACGGTTATTGTCAAGATGGTGGCGCAAAGGTAGTGTCCGAAAACAGCTCAGGGCACGAGTGTGGGCTCGCGCAGCTTGGGGGGGGCAGGAGGATGATTGGATGGCACCGGGTTGGGATAGTTCCGGGGCTGGGGGCGTCGTTCTAACCACAGGCGGTTCCAGCGGCGAGCCTTGCTGTTCTGGTATTCGAGAACCACCAGGCAAAGCACGCCCAGGACCGATGTGGAGACGAACATGAAGATGATGAACAGGACCTCCATAGAAGGGCCTTTCCTTTTCTAAATCGGCAAGAAATCAAAAGGGTTGAACGGCCGGAATCAGAAAAGGGGAAAAGCAAGGCCAGTGCCACTTGAGGATAAATATACTTAACTTGTTGATATATCTATTCTTGATTGCCTGTTTTACGATGTGTTTGAGAGGCGAGATCCAGGAAAATCTTTCCGCTATCTTGATGTGTTGGGAGGAATCGGGTGTCGCTGGGGATCAAAGCTGCGTGAAGGTGCCTCCATCGGTCTATTGGAGTTTTCCTCGGCCCAGGATGTCCCAGACTGCTTCTACGCGATTGTTGCGGATGCCGTAGAATTGGTCATGCAGGCAAACGGTCATGTCGCTATACCCAGAGATGAGTTCGAGTTTTTCGCCAATGCGTAGGGTTGCGCCGGGTTCCAGGGCAAGGTACCCGTGCTCGGCGGAAAGGCCGGTGACGGAGATGCCTTTTTTGTTTTTGACGCTGGGCAGGCCGAACTGGTTGCTGGTGGTTTTGCGGCCAGCGTCAATATAGGCGCGGTCCGAGGACGGTTGACTGACAACGGTTGCCAGGATGGTGAGGGCGTGTTCGAGGCCTTTGACGCCGAGGGTGGTGGGATAAAAGGTGTCCATCATGATGCCACCACCTGCCTGGATTTCGGTGAGGCCCGGGCAGGCGGGACTGAATGCAAGGGTCCCGGTTCCGCCTGCGCTGACAATCGGGCAGGGAATACCTGCGGCTTCAATGAGGGCTTTCGCGTCTGCCA
>JAQCGA010000468.1 GCA_027619145.1 bacterium
TACCCAGCAGGGGACGTCTGCGGCTTCGGCCAGGGCGGCAGATTTACGGACTTGAGATGCGGGTCCACCGAGGTTGACGTAGTCAATGCATTCGGCTTTGAGGGCGGCCAATACGCCGGAGGGTGCGCCCAGGTGGAGGGCGATGGGGATGTGGGTTTTTTCGCGGAGGAGGCGAAACCAGTCCAGGTTGGTTTTTTTCATCGGGTCTTCAAAGTTGGCTACCGTGCCGAAGGGTTCGAGTTCTTTTGCGAGACGCGCGGCGGCGGGCGGAAGGTCGAAGAGGGTGTTGGGGTCCACGCCTACGGTGTAGTTGGGGCCGGCGCTTTCTTTCATTCGCCGGACGGTTTCGACAATGTCCCAGGGGCGGGCTTTGAGTTTGTGACTGGTGAAGCCTTTTTCAGCGCCTACTGCGGCTTCTGCGGCGGTTTCGTGGGGTTCCATGTGACAGGACCAGTAGGAGACGGGTACACGGTCGCGGACTTGCTCGCCAAAGAAGCGGTGGACCGGAATGCCGTAGGCCTGTCCGGCAATGTCCAGGAGGGCGGAGGTGAAGACGTCCCGCTGGGCAAAGGGGTCCAGGGCGAGAGGGTCTTTCCCAACGAGTGCGGCGGCTTCCTGTTCGAACTGGGGGGGCTTGCCCTGGCATTCTCCAATGCCTTCCAGGCCTTCATTCGTCTGGACGCGGCAGATGGTGATGTCGTAGATCTGGGGCATGTATTTGGCAATAGGTGGAATGGGGGGGATTTCGATTTCGTAGAGATCGACGGCAGTGATTTTCACTTTATGGCTCCTTGCGAGGTTGAGAGGCGTGGATGGTACGGGAGCTTCACGTAAGGTCTTTGGTAAATGTTCGATCACACAGACGACCCTGTGCAAACGTTTTATCGAAGTTGTAAACGGCGTCGAAATTGATTCTTTCCAAAAGATTCAGCGTTGTCATTTTAAGTTCTGATTGATCGATTTCGAAGAGTTTGAATTCGAAGGGTGTTTCTACGAGGGAACTGACCGTAATATAATGCACGCCATTCTGTACTTCATTCATATTTACGTGGCTGTGCGCACCGAGAACACAGGGTATGTTGAATTTCTCGGAAATTTGTGTTACGCACTCGGTGAATTTTGTGGCAGGTACGTGGTATGGTTGATCAAATCCTGTTCGATCAACGGGTATGCCGAGGACGGGGCTGTGGGTCAGGATGATGTGTGGTGATTCTGGCCGGACGCTTAGCTGGGTTTCCAGGTACTGGATTTGCGTTTCCAGGAAATGTGCTTCGGAGATTCGCTCCCAGAAGTAGGGGGCATCGCAATACTGGTTGGGGATGATATGTATGATGCAGTCTTCTGCTTCAACGGTGTAGTTCGGGGAGTTGTTGTCGAAGAAATGGGGCGCAATTGAAAGCCAATCTTGAAGGCAATCCGGAATGGTGAGATCGTGGTTTCCAATACAGAGGTGGACCGGGATGTCGAACTGGAAATGATCTATGGCTTGCTGGATGCCTGTGTGCGTTGGGTGGTGGACCATGTCTCCACCATGAAGAATAAAGTCCACGGGCTCATTTTCAGATAACCAGGCTTTGAGGGCGGTGAGGATTTCGGGCAATTTTTCGTCGTACTTGGGCTGGACTTTAAACCCTTCGGTGCCCGCTCCCCAATGGGTGTCTGCGATGAGCAGGAATCTTGTCATTGATTATGGCTCCAGGAAAGAAATCCGATGAAATAATCTACTGAAAGATATGAGTATCTACAAAACACTCTGTTGTGTTCAAAGATAAAATGAACTATATTTTTGTTGAAATTCAATAAATTTCAACGCAGAAAGAAATTTTCTAAAATAAGTTTTTCATTTGAACCAGAGGAAATCATGAACTACAAAGGAATTATAACTATAGAGCCCGGAAAACGAGGCGGAAAGCCCTGTATTAGAGGTATGAGAATTACTGTGTATGATGTACTTGACTACCTTGCCTCCGGTATGACACATCAAGAAGTTCTCGAAGAATTTCCGTATTTGACACAAGAAGATATTTTGGCTTGTTTAAGTTATGCGGCTGATCGAGAGCGTACAACGATGGTCATTGAAAAATGAAGCTCTTATTTGACCAGAATCTACCTCCCCGATTGGTGACTTCACTTGCAGATCTGTATCCCGAATCCAACCACGTGTTCAAATTAGGTCTCGACCAAACTTCAGATGAAGAGATTCGGGAGTTTGCGCTGCAAAACGAATTTACAATTGTCACCAAAGATGCAGATTTTGGAGATTTAAATGTTCTATTGGGTTTTCCGCCGAAAGTAATTTGGATACGAAGAGGAAATTGCTCTGTGCGTGATATTGAAAGTCTCCTGAGAGAAGAGCTCGATTCAATACTCACTTATCATAATAATCCTGAATCGGGTTTACTCGTGTTATTTTAAATTCGACATCCGGATCATTCAAGTGGCGTAGATAGAAGCATCTCGCCATTGCGGAAAATGTGGACGTTCCCACTTTTGATATTCAAAGTCCAGGATGACTCACTGGTGTCGATTTGCGGGACGAATGCGGTGATGAGTGTTTTCCCGCTGGCCGGTATTTCCATGTCCAGGCTGAGGTAAGGTACGAGTAACCAGCCAGGGTCACCGGGGGAAACAGGGTCTATGGAGGGGAGTTTTCCCGCGTTCAGGTTGCGTCGTCCCAGGCCACCGCAGAGACCTTCGGTCACTGGTGTGGCCGATGAAAGTTCCGGGCAGAGCAAATAGAGCGAGCGGTTGTTTCCGGCGGTGAAGATCCAGCGGCCGGTTTCTTTTTTTTCGATCTGGCCGTTGATATGCCAGAAGGCTTGTGCGGTATGGCTTTTCCCATCGGTGGGCGTGAGGTGGTCCAGTACGAGCAACGGGCCGTGTTCCTGGTGGATGAGAGTGCGTTCGTGTACCACAGCGGGATACCCCTGGTGCCGACCGCGTACGGTGACGGTGCCGTTGTGGTTTGTCCATTCGAGCAATTCGCTGTCAATATTCGGGGGGATGTCCTGGTTATCGATTCGGATGCAGTTGGCGGCTTTGGTTGTGCGGTGCCAGGTGTTTTGTTCGTCATAGGTGCAGTAATGCGGTGCACAGCCGGAGTTGACGATCCAGTGGTGTCCGTGGCAAACCATGTCGAAGGTGAGGTTCTGGGGCATACAGTGGCCGCTGGGGTGGATGCCGTGGTCGAACATGGAATGGAAAGCGTTGAGGCCTTGACCGGAGCGGAGGAAAGACCAGCCGATGTCGGGAAGGAGCAGGCTTTCGGGTTCCGGTTCCGGTGGGTTGTCCGGTCGGTGGGCATGGAGGTAGAGGGGCAGGCGGAAGTCTGTTACACGAAATGCTTTCCAGACTTCGGGCAGGTTTGCCCACTGGCCCAGGACGGCAAGATTGGCGTATCCGCCCATGCAGATATCATATCCGCTGGTGTCGTTGAGGGTGGGGATTTCTCCCAGGGGTGAGGCGACGTTGAGTTGCCATTGGATTGCGTCGTGCAGGGTGCGGGTGGGGCTGAGTTGGAGGTTGGGCAGATCGATATCCTGTTTGCTGCGTAGAATGGCGAGGACGGGGTAGAGGAATTCCAGGCCGTAGCCTTCGGCCCAGGGGAAGGCTTCGTGAAAGGTTCCGTCGGGCAGGACACTTTTGTTTCCGAAGTAGCCGGTCATGTTTTTCCATCCGAAGGTTTCCCATTGAGCGGCGTTTGGATGGTCGGGGAGCATGGCGGCAATGGAGAGCAGGCCTGCGCCCACGCAGTTGTCCCCGTTCCAGTAGGGTGCGTTTTCCTGGATGAGTTGTTCGGCCGCGGCAACGCCCAGGTCCGCCAGGAAGATGAGGCGTTCGATCAGATCTGCCAGGATGTCTGCGTTGTGAAATCCGGCGGTGCGCATGAGTTCTACGCGGAGGATGATTTCTTCGGGATAAAAGGAGCGTGTGGTGAGATAATAGGCGCGTTTGGGAGAGGCATCTGGCGGAGCAATGAGCTGGATGCCATTTTTTTCTTTGTGGGTGTTTACGATCAGGTTCAGGCAGGTTGTGGCTCGGTCGAGGGCGGGGTGATCGTTGACAACGG
>JAQCGA010000469.1 GCA_027619145.1 bacterium
CCGGATCAATTCTGGAGTTTCCGGGCGGATTCCGGTAAGTGTGAAAATTTCGGTTTCGTTCGGGGTAATGAGGAACAGTCCATCTAAGAGTTCATCGGGTAATTCTTGCGCTGGTGCGGGGTTGAGGATGACAGGCAGATTGTATTGTTGGGCGAGTTCTGCTGCATGAAGCACTGTGGGCAAAGGGATTTCGAGTTGCAAGAGGCAATACGATGCTTCTTCAAATGCCTGGGCGGCCGCATCGATTTGAACCGGAGAAAGTGCGGCATTGGCTCCAGGGACTACAATAATGCAGTTTTCACCGGTAGCGTCCACCAGAATAGAAGCCACGCCAGAGGGCAGGTCCGGGTCCTGGAGGATGCGTGTTGTGTCCAGGCCTTCACGAACGAAGGCTTCCAGCGCCTGTTTTCCAAAATCGTCTTTTCCCACACGGGCAACAAAGTGTACCCGTGCACCTGCCCGGACGGCTGCCACGGCCTGATTCGCACCTTTGCCACCGTGGGCCATCCAGAAATGTTCGCCCAGCAGGGTTTCGCCGGGGGCCGGCAAGTGGTGTGCCTGCACGATCAGGTCTGTGTTGGAACTCCCAATGACGAGCACAGTGTTGCTCAAGCTGCTTCGCATGAATTCCTCTCATGTCACCGGAGGTTTTCGGGCCACGTAAAATTTGAAGTCCGGGTCGAAATCGCTATACCAGACAGGTGGAAGGTCGGATTCGATTCGGACCCGGCTGTTGTAATAGTCCAATTCGAAGCCAATTTGGCGCATCATTTTTCGGTAGGTCCGGGGAGATATGATTTGCAGGTAGAATAACTCCTGGTTGCCCTCTGGGCTGTAAATCACTTCTCCAACTTCTGTTTCAGGGATGGAACGGCGAATGAGGCGAGAAAACCAGAAGCGCAGGAGCCGGCGGATTCGGAAGCCGGTAAACTGATTGAAGGCTTCCAGGGCGTGTGTGGTGAAGATGAAATGCCCTCCCGGACGCAAAACCCGCCACGCTTCTTCCAGGACACGCCGCTTGTTGGCCAGGCCCGGGACGAGTTCGATTCCATTATAAGAGAACAAAAGGCCATCGAAACAGTCGGATGGGAAAGGCAGGTCGGTGGCATCGCAGGTGGCCCAGGTGGCGTGACCTCCTGATCTGAGGTCCAATTTTCTGCCCTGGCGCACCATTTCGAGCGCGAGGTCTGTACCTGTGATGCGGTACCCCTGCCTGGCGAGCGGGATGGTGGTCCGGCCCGCTCCGCACCCAATGTCCAGGATTCTGCTGCCCGGCTGCCAATAGGTGGTACAGAGTTCTTCTTCGGAGGGCCACAGCCCCAAGTTGCTGTATTTTTTCACGACCCAGGAACGCGAATACCCGAGTCTGACTTTGTCTTTTATGGTGTCCATTTAGGGCAAAAACGTATGAACATTTCTGTGCAAGGTCAAGGTGATTTTGGCTTCGATCTTCAGAGGTTGCTATTCTCTTGACTTGCCGGAGCCGTTTGCTTATGTTTTCACAATTATCGACGTAAAGGGTTTTGAAATTCGGATGTTAGGTCAATTCGGGAAGAGCGAATGCCCTGCCCGGATTTGAGCTGTGGAACATTTGAGAACTTTTCCAGTTAAAAGGAAGAGGAACGCTTGAGAAGGGTAATCCGAACAGGTACCTGCGGTTTGCTGGCCTTCTGGCTGAGTGCGTGTGCAACCACGCGGTACGAAGAGTACGAGCGAACCTCCGGACAAGGGCCGGTGACGCTGCCTGTAGAATTAAAAACGCCTATGGCTACGGATTCTACCGCCCAGGCGCAGGTGGAAATGGAACGTCGTGTGGCACATCTGGAGCAAAGCCTGGAGGATCGGCTGGTTGCGCTGGATATGGCCAATGCAGATATGGTTACGCAGGTGATGTCGTTTTCGGAACAACTGAGCGAGATACGCCGACAAATTCTGGCGTTGAGGGAGCCGACAGGAACACCGGCAGGCCCGCCTGATGTTGGACCGGCTCTCACTTTGAATGACGTGTACACACGTGCGCTGCAGCAGTACAGTGCACGTCAGTATGCAGAAGCACGGGCCAGTTTCCTCCAGGTGCTTGAACTTTCTCCCACGGGGGATATGGCGGATAATGCCCAGTACTGGCTGGGGGAATGTGCGTACGCATCGAAGGATTTTCACGGTGCTCTGATCGCGTTTCAGAAAGTGTTCGAGTTTGAACATACAGAAAAAGATGATGATGCCCAACTCAAATTGGGGCTTTGTCACCTGAATTTGGGTGAACCGCAGCGGGCTTTAATTGAGCTGAAACGTCTGGTTGTGGACTATCCTGAGAGTGAGTACATTGGGCGTACAAATGAACTGATTCGCAAGATCCGGCAAGACCACCCCGTTGCGCCGTGATGTAGCGATTTTGTCTTGAAGGGATGAGGTACCCGTTGAAGAAGAAAGCGATTTTGATTGGTTTTGCGTGTTTGTTGCTGGTTGGCGGATGCGCCCAGAATCGGTATCGTATGCCCAGTGCGGAGCGGTACTACGAAGAAGCAAAAATAGCTTTGAGCAAGAAAAAATGTTGGAACGCTCAGCAGTTGTACCGGAACCTATTGGGCGATTTTCCGGGTTCTCACCTGGTGGATGAAGCACAATTTGGGCTGGGTAATGCTGCGGTGTGTTCAGAAGATTATGTGACGGCTGTTTTTGAATACGAACGGTTGCTGAATGAATTTCCGACCAGCCCCTATGTGGACGAAGCTCGGTACCAGATTGGCATGTGCTATTATTATCAATCTCGAGATGTCCACCATGACCAGAGCGAGACGCAGCAGGCCATTCGGGAGTTCCGGAGGTTTATTGAAGATTACCCCAACAGCGAGCTTGTGCCCCAAACAGAAAAACGAATTCTGGAACTCCGGAAGAAAATGGCGGCCAAGAAATTGATGATTGCGCGGAATTACTTACAGTGGAAAAACCCGGTTTCTGCGGAAAAGTACTGTGCGATTATACAGTCAGAGTTTATGGATATCGATGTAACACGCGAAGCCAGATTTTTGATGGCGGTGGCCAGGCACAGGCAAGGCAAATTGGAAGAAGCTCTGGAAATGTTGATGGTGCTGACTGGAGAAGGGTTGCCTCAGGAGTTAAAAGAAGAAGTCAGTGATCAGATCAAGAAGGTGCAAGAATCTATTGCAAAGCGGAGTTCGGCCAGCACCGCCGCCGTGAAAGTAGAGCCTGGTCCGGCCGCAGAGACCCCAGAAAGTAAGTGAGGTCGCCATGGGCGGTGGCACTGGCATCCTGGGCGGGACGTTTGATCCAATTCATGCAGGACATTTGATTATTGCGCAGGAAGTCCTGGACCAGTGTTGCCTGGACCGAGTCGTATTTGTTCCGTGTGCAGACCCACCGCATAAGCAGATTCAGAAGATGACTCCTGCCCTGATGCGGGCAGAAATGGTAGAACTGGCTGTTTCTGACAATCCCCGCTTTGAGGTCTCTCGGATTGAACTGGAACGGCCCGGAAAATCGTATACGATTGAGACACTCCGACAGTTTCGGCGGCTCTGGGGGCCGGGTGTTTTGCTTCATCTGATCATTGGAGCGGACAATGCGGTGGAACTCTCTACCTGGTGCGATCCACGGGGTGTTCTTGACCTGGCCCAGGTGACGGTTGCTGCACGTCCGGATTTTAACCAGGAAGATGTAGACCCTGTTTTTGCCCAACACATGCGGTTTGTACAGACGCCACTCTTGCAGATCTCTTCTACAGATATTCGTCGCCGATTTCGGGAAGGCCGGTCTGTCCGGTATCTGGTTCCCCTGGGAGTTGAGGAGTATATGAAACGCCAGAAATTATACGGGCGTGAGGCAAACGGTAGTGGAGAGCGTTATGGAGAATGAAAAAAAAGACAAGGCAGAAGCTGTTTCGCAACTGGGTGGCACCCCCGAAGGGCGCGTCCAGCGATATTTTTGTATGGACGATACGGATTGTCAGGCGTTTTCGCGGGTTTCAAAAGATGTACGTGTGGTAAAGCGTACACCGAAGCGGGTCCGGATCATGGGGCAGGAAGTGGATGGGTGGATTGTAGAAATTGTG
>JAQCGA010000470.1 GCA_027619145.1 bacterium
CCCACCCTCGTGCACAATTTTTGCAATTTCCAAAATTTCAACTTCAAACGCCCCAAACGTATTCGGGTTGGTCAGCATCAGCGCCGCCACCTCATCATTCATCTTCGCCTTCAAATCCTCCACATCTACCGTGCCCCGGTCCGTGGACTTCAACGCTTTTACCGTATATCCGCACATTGCAGCAGTGGCCGGGTTCGTACCGTGCGCCGAATCCGGAATCAACACGACCTGCTTGTGGTTTTTTCGTGCCTGATGATAAGCTGCAATCAAACTGATCCCTACAAATTCGCCCTGTGCCCCCGCGGCGGGCTGAAAGGTAAACCCGTCCATCCCGCTGACTTCCATCAGAATTTGCTCCATCTCCCACATCACCTGCAGTGCCCCCTGCGCATGATCTTCATCTGCAAAAGGGTGCATCCCCGCAAACTCCGGTACCCGCGCGGCCCGCTCGTGCACTTTCGGATTGTACTTCATCGTGCATGAACCGAGCGGGTAAAAGTGCGTATCAATACTGAAGTTCATCGTAGACAACCCAACGTAATGACGCACCAGTTCCAGTTCACTTACCTCGGGCAAGGTTGGAGGAGCCTCCCGCCGCATCGATTCGGGAATCGGTACAGTGACCTCTCCTGCCTTTGGAAACGTAACACACCTCCGGCCGGCTGCACCACGCTCGTAAATCAACAAGTTCTTATCCATTAAATCTCCCCCCACGCCGTCACAAGTCGATTCACATCTGCTTCAGACTTGGTTTCGGTCACGCACGTCAATATCGAATGATCCAGCTCCGGGAAAAACCGACCCATATCAATTCCACCGGCAATCCCTTTTGCTCGCAATGCAGAAAGCACCTCACTCGCCTTCCGGTCGGGCTTCAACACAAATTCATTAAACGTCTCTCCGGTAAACACCCGGGACACATCCGCCAGCGCAGAAAGCCCCTGCACAGCCCGGTGGCTTCGGTTCCAGTTCAACAATCCCACCTCGCGCAAACCTTCTGGTCCCACAGCCGCCAGATAAATCGTAGCCGCCGTGGCACACAACGTCTGATTCGTACAAATATTGGACGTGGCCCGCTCCCGCCGGATATGCTGCTCCCGCGTTTGCAACGTGAGCACAAAGCCCCGCTTGCCATCCACATCGGTCGTCTGCCCACACACACGGCCAGGCATTTTACGCACATGCGCTTCACGCGTGGCAAAAAACCCCACGTACGGCCCCCCGTAAGAAAGCGACAGACCCAGCGGTTGCCCATCTCCCACGACAATATCTGCGCCAAAATCACCAGGCGGCCGGATCACCCCCAGCGAAATCGGGTTCACCGCAGCAACAAAAGCCGTCGGCGTATTCTCTACCAGTGCGCCTATCTCCTCCAACGGTTCCAGCACACCCAGAAAATTCGGGTTCTGCACCACCACCGCTGCGGTTTTTTCATCCAGTTCCGACTTCAGGCGTTCCAGGTCCAGCGTGCCCGCCTCGGTCCAGGGAATCTCTACAATCTCCAGCTCAATCCCACGCACGTAGGTCTCTACAACCTGCCGGTAATATGGATGTAGGCTGCGCGGCAACAACACCCGGGTGCCTCCATTGATCCGTACGGACATCAAAACAGCCTCGGCCAGTGCGGATGCACCGTCGTACATGGATGCGTTGGCCACTTCCATATTCGTCAGTTCGCAGACCATCGTCTGAAATTCAAAAATCGCACGCAACGTCCCCTGGCTTACTTCGGGCTGGTACGGCGTATATGCCGTATAAAATTCACTTCGAGAAATCAGAGCATCTACCACACTTGGCGAGAAATGCTCGTAGGCCCCTCCACCTATAAAAGACAATTCCGGCGCGCTCTTCCGAATACCCTGCGCCGCTCCATCCACCAGACGCATCGCTTCCATCTCTCCAATTCCGGCGGGCAGGTCCAGCTTTTCTAATCGAAAGCGCTCCGGTACTGGCTCGAACAATTCTTGCGCGGAATTCTTGCCGATCGTACCCAGCATTTTCTGAATATCCTGCTCCGTATGCGGCGTATAGTTCATAAACATCCTCGGATGTTGCGGAGCGTGCACACCTGCGCGCTCCCGGTTTTAAACTCCAGTGTCTGTATATAAATAATTTCACAAAACGCGAATTTGCTCCCACACCGCCCGTGTCTTCTCTACAAGTTCCATTTCAGAACCGTCGTTCACAATCACATAATCTGCCAACCGCACCTTCTCTTCTTCTGGAAATTGCGAAGCCATCCGGGCCTCCACTTCGGCTTCGGACAACCCCATTCTCTCCATCGTACGTCGCACCCGAATCTCCTGGGGCGCGGTCACCACCACCAGCACGTCGCAAATTGATTTCGGGGTACCCCATTCCACCAGCAGCGCCGCATCAATCACCACAGGTCGATGTGGCTGGGCAGCCAGCGCCTCTTCTGCCCGATCCAACAAAAGCCGCCCCAGCAGCGGCCATACAATCTCGTTCAGACGCTTCCGTCCGGCTTCTGTTGCAAACGCACGACGCCCCAATTCACGGCGGTTCAGCTTGCCCGCCTCGTCCAGAATATCAGCACCAAAATCCGCCACCAGTTCCTTTAGAACCACAGGGTCCTGCACCGCTTCATGTCCCACCGCATCCGCCTCAATAACCAGCGCACCCAGTTCTCCCAGAAGCCGGCAAACACTGCTCTTCCCTGCTCCAATTCCACCCGTCACGCCAACTTTCAAGGCCCGTCCTCCCGCCGGTGTACCTGCAACCGCAACCGTAGCGGAAGCGCCTGTGCAGGGTCTTCGTGTTCCCACCGCGCCACCGTCTGCATGTTCCGCCTGCGCACCAGACAGAACACCACCACCACCAGCGTGGTCATATAAAGCCAGAACGCCTCCACGGACGTTACCATGGCTGCAAGGCTGAAACGACCCCGTACATACGCCATCCAAGCCTGCTCGAAACGTTCGGGAGGATCTCCCGTCACGCGGAACAGGGCCACGTCAAACGCCGCCCCTCCCGCCAGCGATTCCACCATGTGCGCCACGGCGTCCTGCCCCCCCTTGTGAATCAGGAACAACACGGCCAGAAGGCTCTCCGTATAGGCCAGGTTCGCACGGGAAGACGAAAAATCCAGCACTTCGTCAATGTCGGCCAGCGGCACCAGACCACCCAAAATTACGGCGTAGAACACTTCAGCGCTTTGCTGCAACCGCCACTCCTGCGCTGCCCACATCGCCGTACCTTCGTTGAACCATACAGGCACACCGGTCGGCACAAGATCGTGCAAGAGAATGTGGCTGATCTCGTGCCGCGCTGTGCGCACCAGTTCGGCCTGCTGCCCTGGGAGCCTGCGCAATACAATCATCCGTTCTGCAGGAAAGGCACACCCGACGCCCCAGTGCGGGATTCGACCGCCTGTCAGTTCCTGAAAAATTCCTTCAGAAGATGCCAGATATACCGTCATTGGAACATTAAATCCGCCACCCAGTTTGCGCCCCACCTCGGACCGTCCCACCACAAGCTCTCCCAAAAGCGGTCCGGCAATTCCTCGATCTACCTCTTGAAAACGCAAGACAATGCCGCTGGCCTCAACTTCCAACCATGTTGCTGCCGACGCCGGCACACCTATGCCCAGAAGCAGCGCCACCCCAACCCAGAAGCGCATCCGCCTCAGGCCAGAGCGTTCTGTCTTCATTTTTTCTTTCCAGTTCCAAGATATTTGAAGAACTCGGTACTCAGCGGCATCACGACCACCGTATTCTCTCCGCCAAGCGTCTTCTCGTATGCCTCCAGCGTGCGCTGAAACTCGTAAAATTTGGGATCCCGCTCAAACGCGTCGGCATAAATTCGCAGCGCTTCGGCATCTCCTCCACCCCGGAGGGCCTGCGCCTTCTGAAACGCTCCGGACGTGATGCGCGTAACTTCCAGATCCGTCTCTGCACGAATCTTCAACGCCATCTCTTCGCCTTCGGCACGGTATTCTTTGGCTTGCCGCGCCCGCTCCGCGCGCATCCGGTCAAACACATTCTTCTTATTCTCTTCTGGTAGATCCGCCCGCTTCATGCGCACATCCAAAATCTTGATACCCAAC
>JAQCGA010000471.1 GCA_027619145.1 bacterium
CCCATCGTATCCCCCACATACCGGCCAGGCGCACCTACCCGCCTCCACGAAATTTCTGGTACCGATGCGCTGACCCGGCTCATCGGCCTTACCACAAACCGCCAGCGCATAGACCACCTACCAGCTACTCTGGGCAAACTGGTTGAAAGTACAACCTGCTTCGCGCTAACCGCAGGTAGCCTGGAACCTGCACTGGACGTACTCGAATCGATCTTCCAGAGGACCGTACCGGATGCGAACCGCCACGCCCGAACCGGTAGTGCCAGCAACACACCGCCGGGTTAGCCCGGTAGAATTCGCGGCCCTGGCAGCCGTGCTTGCAACATTTTTCTGGTTCATCCAGGCCGCCTCGCCCAACCTGATTGGCGTAGATGCCTACTTTCATATCAAATACAGCCAGCTGTTGCGAACCGAAGGCCTCATTCGCGAACTTCCCTGGCTGTCTTGTACCATTTATAGCCAGGACTTTGCAGACGATCATTTTCTTTTCCACGTCTTGCAGATTCCGTTCACGTTCGGCAACCTGATCACCGGTGCCAGGCTTTATGCGACCACAGTTGCAACCCTGATTTTCCTCTATTTCTACATTTTGCTACGTGCACAAAATATCCGATACCCGCTTGCCTGGACAGCCGCCCTCCTCGTATCTGCCGAACCTTTTCTCTTACGCATTTCCATGGCCCGGGCATCCGGCGTCTCCCTGCTCTTTCTGCTTGCGGCCACCCACATCATTTTAACCAGAAAAGACCTGTGGATTGCGCCGCTCGCCTTTTTTTATGTATGGCTGTATGGCGGCTTCCCACTTTTGGGCATCCTGGTTGCCACTGTATTTGGGGTTTCGTGGATTCATGAAAAACAGCCCCGCTATCGCCTCCTGCTGGGAGCTGTAGCAGGAACCCTTGCCGGGCTGATCTGTAACCCTTATTTTCCACACAATATCGCCTTCTTATTTACCTCCTATACACAAATTGAGCTGGGTACTTTTCCCGAATATGTACCCGCAGGCACAGAAGATTACCCCTATGCAGCTTCTTCTGCGGTGCGCAACGCGTTGCCGGTTTGGGGCCTGCTTTTCACAATCCTCTTTCTTTTTTTGATCCGGCCGTGGCAACTTTCGTCCAATGCGCTGGTGTTATTCTTGTTTTCTACGATACTGCTCTGCATGTATATGAACGTACGCCGTTTTATTGAATACTGGCCACCGTTTGCGTTTCTTTTTGCTGCCCATGCGCTGGAGCCCTACTGGGGCGAACTTTTCCCACAGACCCTACATCGAAGAGTCAGGTACACCGCCGTTGCCGCCGTGTGTATTGTCCTGGCTCTTGCCGGTTGGGACACGATAACAGAAGCGTCTCTCCATCGAAACGAAGCCGTAGATTACCGGCCTTACGAGGCAGCCTCTGTATACCTCAAAACGAACACCGCCCCGCACCAGCGCGTATTCACGGCTTCGTGGTCAGATTTCCCGCTTCTCTTTCATTTTAATACCCACAACTACTACATTGTGGGTATGGGCTTGCATTACCTGTACCTATACGATCCAGCCCTGTATTTTCTCTGGCAAAAAATTGCCCAGGGGAAACATCCGGCCCCGGCCAGCGCCATCCGAAAACAATTTGATGCGGAATACGTTTTCAGCTTGGAAAGTCAGCACGTGTTTCTACAGGCCCTGGAGCGAGACCCGGATGCCCAACTCGTCTTCCAGCAGTCCGGCGCCCGGATTTATCGGCTTGCAAAGTCAGCTCCATAACCCGATTCACGAATCTTGGGCCTCCAGGTGTGGGCTTCGAACCAGGGCAAAGTAGGACCAAAAAACGAACATCCCTACATTGACCAGCGCATTGAACCGAGAAACCAGCAAAATAACCGGCAACAAATGCGCCTCTGGCCCCTGCATCAGCCAGGCCGTTAAAACAAGATTCACCCCGAATGTTAGCGTCAAACCAATGAACAACCTCCGAAGCACCCTTGATATGCCCGCGCAGACCGCCAGAAACGGAAACATTGGGTAGATATGGTTTTCGTGAATTTCTGTCATCAACATAAAAAATGCGAACACCAGAAAAGCGCACAGGTGCACCAGAGTTGAGGCGGTGGACTGACGCATCATCCGGACAAGCGTTGCGACGGCTACTCCCCCGAACATGACCAACCCCAGGACCATCCCGCTTACACCAAACAGGAGTGGGTCCCGGTCGGACAGAAAAGGCGGAGACGGCAGTAACATTCCCCAGAAGTTGTGTGCACATCCTGTCATCCATGAGTGTACTCGAGAGATCCCTGCGTACATCTGGATTACCCCATCCAACTCACCCGTTGCCCAAAATGGAAACAGCAAAACACACAGCGTAAGCACCCCGGTTGCCACCGCCTGAAACCCCAGCCAGTGTTTCTGCCTGCAAAACAGGAACAGCCAGGCAGGCCCCAAAACAGGCCACGCTTGCGGTTTGGAAGCCAGCACGAGTACCGTCCATGCTGGCACCCAGGCGTTGAAACCCATGCAGGCAGCGTATACAACCAGAAAAGCCACCAGAGCCGGGAGAGCATCGGGATACCCGAACCCTGCGGTGGCCAGAAGAATCGCTGGATTCAGCGTCCAGGCCGCGCAGGCAACCAGCGCACCCCGTTGCGACTCGAACAGACGCAAGGTTAACCGGTATACAAGCAACCCAATCAAAAGATTGAACAGAACCATGGGAACCTTCAACAGCATAGTCAGCACACGGCTGTAGGGGCCCAGCGAATGGCTCAATCCTGTATCAAAAAAAACGAGGGTCACCAGCTTGCTCACGTAGAGATACAGCGGCAATTGGTCAAACCCAAAATGATACGCCATGTGCAAGCCCTGGCGCGAGACCTCATTCGCCCAGATTTTGTACGTCCCAGCATCCCCCTGCTCCGGCCATAACGTGGCAGCCAGGCCCATCGCCATATGGGCCACAAGTCCAAAGGCAACCAGAATCACGACTGGGCGGCGGGAATTGTCTCCACAACGAAGAAAAAAACTCATAGGCCTGTCCGGGGAATAAACAACGACCGTGACCCCTGCATCTAACAGCATTGAGGTTCTTTTTGCAAACCTTGCCCATCCAGGCAAGCACCCGTTGGACGACAACGCGTTGATCCGACACCAGGAAGAACTTCTTGCCCAGGCACAAACGCAGGGCATTGCACCGCTTGCTTATCACAATCTACAAAAAACAGGCCAGCTCAACCTGCTAAAACCAAACGTCCGGACCATCTTCGAGCAAGCCTTTTACCGGACGCTTGCTAGCAACCTTGTATCCTTACAAGCCCTTAGAGAACTCGCACAAGAATTGGGCCCGCGCGAGATCCCAGCGATCGTATTGAAAGGGCCGGCCCTGATTGAACTTGTGTACAAACACCCAGCCCTGCGACCCATGACGGACATCGACTTGCTCGTGCGACCCGCAGATCTTGCCCGACTGGGATCTGTATTACGCAGTATGGGCTACCAGCACGTCCACCTGTATCCCGAATTGTTTCAACGCGGTTCCACAGTTCTGGACCTGCACACCGACCCCATCAACCAATCCCGAATCACATCCCGGGGTCAGGCCGTCCAGTTCACACCCGCTTGCCTGTGGCGCAACAGCGTTCCGCTTCCGGGCTTTACCCCCTTGCGTATGCTGGATCTTCCAGACCAGATCCTCACGCTGAGCGTCCATGCGCTGAAGCACGGCTTCCAACAAGACATCTGGCTGGTGGACATTGCCAGATGCCTGGAACAGGTAGAAGACTGGCAGGCTTTCTACGACCGGGCACATAAAACCAGGACTACCCATATTCTCGAACTCGTATTCTGGATGCTCCGACAAAGGTTGTGCCTGAATCTACCAAAAAAAAAGCGTTCCCTTACACCCGCATACCGACCCGGCATCCTGGAACGCCTTCTTCTTGAAACGGCCAGCCAGCCCGGCACGCCCCAGCTTCTGGAACCCCTTTTTTTCTATAGAGCTATTCCAGGCCTCTCCGAGAAAGTGCGGTACCTCCTGGAATTTGCTTTCCCACAGCCACATATTCTACACCAGATAACGGGCCTG
>JAQCGA010000472.1 GCA_027619145.1 bacterium
CAGTGTCTGCATCCGAATTTTTTCCTGCAACTTAAGAACGCCTTCCAGCAACGCTTCCGGGCGAGGTGGGCATCCGGGCACATATACGTCCACCGGCACAATACGGTCCACACCTTTTAGCACGTGATACCCATGCTGCCAGTAAGGACCACCTGAAGTGGCGCAACAGCCCATCGCCATCACATACCGGGGTTCCGCCATCTGATCGTAAAGTTTTTTCAGGCGGGAAGCCATCTTGAGGGTAACTGTGCCTGCCACAATCATCAGATCCGACTGTCTCGGCGTGGCCCGAGGCACCATCCCCAACCGCGACCAATCGTAGCGAGAGGCCCCGGCAGCCATCATCTCGATGGCACAACAGGCCAATCCAAATGTCATGGGCCACAACGACGACAAACGCGCCCAATTCACAAAATAATCAACCGATGTAATAATCACATTATCCTGAAAGCGGCCTTCTATTGAACCCATAAAATGAGGATTCCCCCTTCCGCCTGGTATTCATCCACAACCAACAGACATTGCTCTGTGATTCAACTTGATTATATAAGAGTCTTTGGGAAAATGTCAAGCGTAAACAAGATAAAATTCAGGCAACTCGCGTACCCAGAAACGATTCTTGTGCTTGCGACAACCGGGGGCGCACCCATTCCAGAGCGCCTTTGCGCCAGGCAAATGCCAGCCCGAGTAACAGCACCATAACAAAAAACATCATCGACCAGAAACCGTACCAACCGAACTCCCGAGCCACAACTGCCCAGGGATACAACAACACAACCTCTACATCAAAAATGATAAAATCCAGCGCAATCACATAAAACCGGATATTGAACTGAATCCACGACCCACCCACCGGTTCTTCGCCACATTCATACGTACTCAACTTCTCCGCACTGGGGTTCTGGGGTCGCACCAGACTACCGACAAACAGGTTGAATCCTACAAAAATTACACCAATACACAGAAAAATGAGCACATTGCCATATTGATCGAGCATCACGCCGGGCACCTCCTGGCAAAGCGGCAACAATTCTGATAAAAAAATACGCTGACAAACTTCGAAAATCTTAAAGCCCATAAATGCTGAATGAATGACGCGCGGTAAAATAGCGAATTTGACGCGCGGTAAAATAGCGAATTTGTCCCATCCCTGTCAAGAGAAAAGCAGACACCCAGGCAGAACCTTTTTTTTAACCCAGGATCGTGGAAGATTCTGCCTCCAAAACATCCGGCAAGAACCCATAGAAATCGCCTCCCAAAACCAGCCGCTCGCCTCCCATTAGACAGCGTCTTCCCATTTCAACCTGGACCCTCCCCATTCTCTCTAACTACCATACATTTATGACTTTGCCACAAGGCGCACCCGTCGAATTTCAGACCGTCTGCATACAGCATTGAATCTTGACTTTTTTGTACAAATTTAATCTTGACAATTATGTACAGATTGGTTATTTTTGACCTGAACACAACGTACACAAATCATTGCGATTGGCCTTTATCCATGTCCCGGTCGGTCCTTTTTATCCGGGAAAGGAGTTACGATGAGCGCAGAGACCAAAGAACTAGAAGCAATTGCATCCAGAGAATATAAGTACGGTTTTATCACAGACATCGAACAGGATTCAGCCCCTCCAGGGCTCAATGAAGACACCATCGCCTTCATATCTGATAAGAAAAATGAACCGGACTGGCTGCTTGAATGGCGCCTGAAAGCCTATCGAAACTGGCTAAAAATGGACGATCCCACCAGGCGGAAACCCAGTCGGCTGTGGGCGCAAGTTCAGTACCCTGAAATCGATTATCAAAGTATCATTTATTATTCTGCACCTAAAAAGAAAGATGGCCCCAAGAGTCTGGATGAGGTCGATCCTGAACTGCTCAAAACCTATGAAAAGCTCGGCATTCCCCTCGTCGAACAGCAAATGCTTGCCGGCGTGGCTGTAGATGCCGTCTTCGACAGTGTCTCAGTAGCCACCACCTTCAAAGACAAGCTTGCAGAAATGGGCGTCATCTTTGGTTCTTTCTCTGAAGCCGTACACAATCATCCAGACTTGATCCGCAAATACCTTGGTACCGTGGTTCCCTACAATGACAACTTCTTTGCAGCCCTCAACTCTGCAGTCTTTACAGACGGCTCGTTCTGTTACATCCCCAAAGGCGTACGCTGCCCCATGGAGCTCTCCACCTACTTCCGCATCAACGCCGCCAATACCGGGCAATTTGAGCGCACCCTCATTGTGGCAGAAGAAGGCAGCTACGTCAGCTACCTGGAAGGCTGTACCGCCCCCCAGCGCGATGAAAACCAACTCCACGCCGCCGTCGTAGAACTCGTGGCCATGGACAGCGCACAGATCAAGTACTCCACCGTACAGAACTGGTATCCCGGAGACGAAAACGGTGTGGGCGGCATCTACAACTTCGTCACCAAGCGCGGCGCTTGCCGAGGTGCCAACTCCAAAATCTCCTGGACCCAGGTGGAAACCGGCTCGGCCATCACCTGGAAATACCCCAGTTGCATCCTCCAGGGCGACAACTCTGTAGGTGAATTTTACTCCGTAGCCGTCACCAGTGGACGGCAGCAAGCAGACACCGGCACCAAAATGATCCACATCGGAAAAAATACCCGGAGCACCGTCATCTCCAAAGGCATCTCTGCCCGATTTGGACAAAACACCTACCGGGGCGGTGTTAAAGTTCTGAAAGGTGCCACAGGTGCCCGCAACTTTACCCAATGTGACTCCATGCTCATTGGCGATCAATGCGGCGCCCACACCTTCCCCTATATCGAAGTCCGCAACACCAGTTCTCAGGTGGAACACGAAGCTTCCACTTCTAAAATTGGGGAAGACCAGATCTTTTATTGTAACCAGCGTGGGATCTCTACAGAAGATGCTGTTTCGATGATCGTCAACGGCTTCTGCAAAGAAGTCCTGGCGGAGTTGCCCATGGAGTTTGCGGTAGAAGCACAAAAACTTCTGGGCATCAGCCTGGAAGGCAGCGTTGGATAGCAAATCGGTTTCAAACAGCCAGCGCACATGTGTTCGCTCAAACATCGAAAGTCTTAACAACAAACGTGAGGAATGTTCCGGATGCTCGAAATTAGAAACCTGCACGCAAGCGTAGAAGGCACAGAAATCCTGCATGGCATAGACCTCAAAATCAACTCCGGCGAAATCCATGCCATCATGGGCCCTAACGGATCTGGCAAAAGCACCCTGGCTCAGGTTCTGGCCGGCCATGAAGCCTACGAAGTTACAAAAGGCGAGGTCCTCTACGAAGGCGAGGACCTACTCGAACTGGCCCCCGAAGAACGTGCCCAGGCAGGCGTCTTCCTGGCCTTCCAGTACCCCGTAGAAATTCCCGGCGTGAACAGCGCATATTTCCTGCGCACCGCACTCAACGAAATCCGTAAGGCCCGGGGCGAAGAAGAACTGGATGCCATGGACTTTCTGGCACTCTCCAAAGAAAAACTCAAACTGGTTGAAATGGATGAATCTTTCCTGAGCCGTTCGGTCAACGCGGGGTTTTCCGGAGGCGAGAAAAAACGCCACGAAATCCTGCAAATGGCCGTCCTGGACCCCCGGCTCGCCATCCTGGACGAAACGGATTCCGGCCTGGACATTGATGCCCTCAGAATTGTTGCCAATGGAGTCAACACGCTTCACGAGCACAATCCGGACAACGCAGTTATCGTGGTCACGCACTACCAGCGCCTCCTCGACTACATTGTACCGGACTTCGTACACGTACTCATGAAAGGCCGCATCGTCAAGTCCGGTGGCAAAGACCTGGCATTAAAACTAGAAAAAGAAGGCTACGACTGGGTGCGTAAAGAATTCGGGCGTGAAGCGATCAAAGCGTAGGCGAAGTAAAAAGTAAAGGGCAAAAACATTGCCTCTTTTCTACGTTTCACTTTTTACTTTTCCTTACCCAGAGAGGACTTGCAGAGCAATGGCGAACCAAACAGAAAATAAGCATCTCTATGTATCCGCTTTTCAGGGCTTGGAGAAAAGCCTCAACGGAAAGTCCGCATCTCCAATTCACGCCCTCCGCAAAGAAGCC
>JAQCGA010000473.1 GCA_027619145.1 bacterium
GGATCACACATAATAATTTTAGCGCCCATGTCAATCAACCGGTCCAGCCAGTACATGCGTGCTTCAAACATTTTCTCGAAAAACAACACCGTACCGCGCGCCTGCGTGGCCACCACAATTGCAATACTCATCAAATCCGCAGGAAAACCGGGCCACGGATCGTCTGAAACCCGCGGAATCGCATCGCCAACATCCGGCACAATTTCCAGCTTCTGAAAATTGGGTACAATAATATCTTCGCCGTCAACTTGCACTTCCACACCCAGGCGACGAAACACCATCAGCGGATACCGCATGTCTGCCGGGCGCGCATTCTGAATACGGAGTTCACTGTTGGTCGCTGCGGCCAGGGCAATAAAACTGCCCACCTCCATATAATCCGGACCAATCGTATGCTCGCACCCACCCAGCTCTTTCACGCCTTCAATCGTCAGTTCATTGGTACCAATTCCAGAAACCTTCGCGCCCATCCGGTTCAGCATCCGGCACAATTCCTGCACGTGCGGCTCCGAAGCGGCATTTCGAATCACCGTGGTACCGCGCGCCAACACCGCTGCCATCACCGTATTTTCCGTACCCGTCACACTCCGCTCATCCAGGAAAATATCTGTCCCAATCAAGCCTTTGGGAGCCTGCATACGGTAAATGTGATTGGTATAGATCCGGCAACCCAGCGCTTCCAGCGCACTCAAATGCGTGTCCACCCGGCGTCGGCCAATTTTGTCTCCACCTGGCCGAGGCACCGTAGCCGTTCCATGCCGGGCAACCAGTGGCCCGGAAAACATAAAACCGCCCCGCACCTTCCGGCACAAATCGGGCAACAATTCCGTCTTATTTAACGAACCCGCGCAGATGGTTAACTCATGCGAACCGGTTTCCTGAACAGATACACCTAAGTCCCGCAAAATCTCTACAATACAGCCAATATCTCCTATATCCGGTACATTTTTAAGCACAACTTCATCGTCGGTCAACAAAGTGGCGGCCAGCACGGCTTGTGCCGCGTTTTTGTTTCCGGCTGGGGTCACAGTGCCGGAAAGCGGATGCCCACCTTCAATAACAAATTGTTCCATATGAGGGATTCCTCCGGGTCTCTTCGGAGGGGAGGATTACAGGGGGTGATATGTCGTTCCGTGGCGTAAGTGAAACTATAACACATCTTTGGAGAAAATTCAAGAACAAAATGGAACTTCTTTTATAGGTACACGCTAAAAAAAAATTCCACAAAAAGAAGTTTTGCTTTCAATGAGAATATAAATACCCAAATAAATCTAATGCACGCCAATTTCTCAGTACCCAGATTCTTCGCGTATCTTCACCCCAAAGAACCATCCCGGCGCTCAATCTGCGCCTCTACAGCTTTCGTGTACACTTCGAAAGTCCGAACAGATATATTTCTGGATAATTCTATGCCCTTCACGCAGTCATCGCCGCTGCTTCCTGAAACAACTGCCCACATCCAGCGGCAATATCCACCCCCTTGCTATACCGTACCGTAGCCGTAATATGGGCATCCGCCAGAATTTGCACGAACCGGTCCACCACCTCCTGCGGTGGTCGTACAAACGGCATCCCGTCAATCGGATTCCAGGGAATCACGTTGATCTTCCGAGAAATCCCCTCCGTCAACTTCACCAGCCGGTGTGCGTCTTCCGGGCTATCGTTAAACCCGTGCAGCATCACATACTCAAACGTCACCCGGCGGCCATTTTTTTTCTGATAAGCCCGCACGGCATCCAGCAGTTCCGCAATCGGCCACTTTCGGTTAATGGGCATAATCTGAGACCGCTGCTCGTCCGTAGATGCATTTAATGAAATGGCCAGCCCAATTTTCATCTTCTCATCCGCCAACCGTAAAATACCCGGCACATGCCCTACGGTAGACAACGTAATCCGCCGAATTCCCATCGCAGGTCCATAATCCAGGTTCATCAGCCGGATCGCCCGCACCACATTGTCATAATTCAGCAGCGGCTCTCCCATCCCCATCATCACCACATTGGTCAAATCGTCTCCCTGCGCCACCAGGGTCCGCCGCACAAAAAGCAACTGGTCCAGAATTTCTCCGGCCGTCAAATCCCGCAACAACCCCATCCGCCCGGTAGCGCAAAAACTGCAGTCCAATGGGCAGCCCACCTGCGATGAAATACACAACGTGCGCCGCCGTCCGTCGCGCATCAGCACACTCTCTACTCGTTTCTTGTCCGGAAGTTCAAACAGGTACTTAATGGTATCCCCACCGCCGGATTCCCCGGCAACCTTCAAATCCAGAATGCTGGCTCGCTGTGCCAGACGCTGGCGTACCGCCCTGGACAGATTGGTCATCTGCTCAAAATCCGTAATCCCATAATTGTACATCCACGCGGCAATCTGCCTGCCCCTGTAGGGTTCCAGGCCCAGCGAAACCGCCAGTTCTTCCAGCTCGTCTGGGTACAGCCCTTTTAGTTCGATGCGGTCTTCCATACCCACCTCAGCGATCTCATTTTGTATTGTTCCTCCCGGCAAGTATGCAACAATTCCAGAACAGTAAACAAGTTCCCCCGTACACGCAAGCGGAAAAATGCTATTGACAGGCGTCTGGTTTTGGATTATCTTTTGGTCCGTACTGTCCGAAGAACAATAAGTTACGTTATTTCCTCTGCTCCATCTATCCCCTTCCAATACCCTGGGCTGCCCCACAGCCAACGGGGTTCTTATCTTCCCTGCGACCAATCTACCGAGTTGAACATGCCCATTTACGATTTCGACAGCCCCACGGTGCATCCCAGACCTGCCCGGCGATTTCGCCTCCGCACCCTGGGGTTTTTGGCTGTACCGGTATTGCTATTTTCTACCCTCAGCGGCTTCTGGTCTGGCCCCAACATCCCACCTGGATCCGAAGCCACAATACCGGATTCAGAGACCTCAGAAGTACTCCCTGAAGTCTCTGTTATACCAATCGACACCATCGAAGTGGATCCTGGACCGGGATATACCGAAATCGCTGGCCGTATCCTGCGCCGAGAAAGTTTTTCAGACGCCCTGCGCCGCGAAGGCCTCTCCAGTACGAACATCTTCGAACTCGTCTCCGCAGTCCGCAGAGGCGTACACCGGGCTGAATTTAACCCAAATATTGTCCAGCGCGGAGACCGGTACCGCCTGGAAATAGACAGCCTGGGGGCCGTTCAAACCTTCGAATACGTTAAAAAGGGTGCCCTGGAGAACCGCTTTGTTGCACAGCGAGAAACCGGCGTACTCAAAGCCTGGAAAGAACAGGTCGTCCTGGAGCGCCGGGTAGTTATTGTATCTGGCGAAATCCGGGATATGCTCTGGAACGCGCTCACATCCACCGGGGAAAATCCCGCCATCCTCAGCGCACACATGACCGATATCTTTGAGTACTATATCGACTTCATGGTTGACTGTCGCGTGGGAGACCGCTTTTCGTTGGCCGTAGAAAAATTTTATAAAGACGACCAATTCGTCCGGTACGGCGATATCATCTCGGCAGAGTACCGTGCCGCCCGAGACAACTACCAGGCCTTTCTCTTCGAAACCCCGGACGGGGATGCAGGGTACTACGACGCCGAAGGCAAATCTCTGCGAGGCCTCTTCCTCAAATCTCCGCTCAACTTCCGCCGCATCTCTTCTGGATATACCAACCGGCGCTACCACCCCATCCTGAAAAAATACATCCCGCACCACGGTATAGATTATGCAGCAGACTACGGCACCCCTGTTTGGGCTACCGCTGCCGGCACCGTGGTTTTTAAAGGCCGCAAAGGCGCTCTGGGAAATTACGTTGAAATCCGGCATAAAAACGGCTACAAGACCGGGTACGGCCACCTCAGCCGCTACCACAAAAAACTGAAAAACGGCGCCTTCGTGAAACAAAAAGAAATCATTGGCTACGTCGGCGCTACCGGCCGGGCCACAGGACCGCACCTGCATTACAACTTCTTTGCGCGCACCGGCTCCGGAGGATATCGTACCACCAACCCGTCCGTTGTCAGCCGCCCCACAGGAAAACCTGTACCCGCATCTGTCCGGGCAAACTTCCTGGCAACCCGGGACCGCCTCTG
>JAQCGA010000474.1 GCA_027619145.1 bacterium
TCGGCGCTGGCCACCTCTTGAAGCGGCACGACCGCAGTCAGGTACCCGTCGACAGTTGCCACGCAGAGATCCAGGATGCGCCGACCTCGCAGAGTGCGGATACGTGTTAGAGCTTCCTCCACGGTTTCGTCTGGACGAAAAGTGGTTGCGCGGGGGTCCATCAGAGATCCGGCCGAATCGGCCGGGTAAGACATAAGCTCCCGGAGTTCCGATGCGACTCCGGCGGGCAGGTCCCTCAGACGTGCGTCAGCGGCGTCGGTATCCACCCGGGTGAGCAACATTGCTCCGCGTACGGGATTGATCCCTGTAAAGATGTTGCGGAAGAGGTCCCTGTCCATCTGTTCGATCACTTTTGTCGCCACATCGGGGTTCAGTCGGGAGAAGATTTCAACGGCTCCTTCGGAAGGTTCAGCCTCAAGGAGTTCTACGGTTTCCCAGGCAGGAAGGGCGTCCAACACTTTGGCTGCCTCGTCCGGGTAGAGCTGAAAGAAGCCCCGGTTGAGCGCGTGGACAGCGTTCAAAGAATCGTTGCTCATCGGTTTTAGCCTCCAAATTGATCAGGATCTTTGGACGGGGCTTTGAGCAGCCCGGTAAGTCCAATTCGATACAGTTCTCCCAGGGCCGCGGCCGCGGTTCGAGCACCACCGAAATGCTGGCTCTCCTTTTCAATTCGGCGCAGGGTTTCGTAGCGGATTGCGCCAGCAAAGAGGCCGGCATCGTCTACGACCGGCAACGCGTGGACTTCCATCCAGCCGGGATGGGCCAGAATGGACTGATGATCGGCGCGGACAAGCAGGTGAACCACATTGGTTCGCATGATAGACGAAATCCGTTCTTTCGGGCGTGCAAGCATGAGTTCGCGAATGTTGAGGACGCCCACCAACGCCTTGTTTCGGTTCAGGATATAGAGGTAGTACATCGTATGTTGCGGTTTTTCCCGGATGCGTCTCAGGGCCTCCTCCACGGTGAGGTCATTTGGCAGCGTAAAGATTCCGGAATCCATCAGGGCACCCGCCGTGCCTTCGGGATAGGAAAGTAGCAGCCGGAGCGATTCTGCGGTCTCATCGGGCAGGGCGTTTAGAATGGGTTCAGACTGCTGTGCGTCCATTCGGCGGAGCATGATGGTAACGAGGTCCATGGGAATCTGCGCGATCAGTTCGGCAGACTGCGTTGGTTCGAGCATCTTCAGACAATCCGAGGCCGTGGTCAGGTCCATCCGTTGTACAATTTCCACAGCCAGCGAGGAAGGCATTTCCTTTAAGAACATCACCGTCTCTTCGGGTGGAAGCCCTTCCAGGATGCGAGCTGCGGGGTCCGGGTGTGCCTGGATGAATGCGTACGAGACGGTTCGGGCGGTATTCAAACCAGGTCCTCCTTTGTAAGCAATATGGAGTCTCTTTCGCTGAAGGTGCTGGCGGGCACAAGCGCCTGCCCTTCCTGTGTTTCCAGGATTACATAGGTTGGGGTAATCCGAATGATGCGGCCCCTAATTTCTCCGACGCGAATGATTTGTCCGGGGTGGTAGACCTGCTGGATGTAGTGGGAGGCCAGGATATTGCTGATGGCAGTGCGTGCGCCCAGACCGAAGGCGAGGGCCGCCCCGAATAATCCCGCGCCGATCAGGACCGTGAGCACGCTGGATAAGATCGAGGTGTTGACGCCAATATGTTCGATGCCGATGAGCGCGGTAATCAGCAGGATAATGAACTGCACCATTTTCCCGAGCATGTCGCCGTAGGCGATGCCTGCCGAGAGCGCTGCAGCGGCAACGGCGTCCCTCAGGAGGATACCGCCGGCGAGGCCGGCGAATCCGATCAGCACGGCACCCAGGATTCTGGGCAGGTACATGGCAATGCCGTTGAGCCAGGTTGTAATCACCGGGAGGCCCAGAGTTTCGGTTGCAGCGGTGAGAAAGAAGATGATCACGATCCAGTACAGGATGCCACTGATGACTTCAGCCGCCGGTCGTTCCATGCCAATCCGCCTGAGGCTGTTCTGAATCCTGTTGCTTGGAATGAATCGATCCAACCCCCGGATCAGTCGCCTGACGATGGCTCTGAGGAAGTAGGCCATCAAGAGGCCGATCAGAAAAATGGCGAGCGCCCCCACCAGGCTGGGTAGAACCCCCCCAATGCCCTGCTTGAACTGGACAAAAAGCCTGCCCGTGTCGGAAATCATTTGATCGTGGTTCATTGTCGTTCTCCTTGAAAAAGCGTCACACGGCGGCACGGTAGCGCCTCCACCAGGCAACCTTGCCGCGAAAATCATACGGAAGGGCAGGTTTTGCAGGAGCGCAAAACCTCTGCCCCCTCCATCGCTGCGGAAGAAGGGGGCAGGGGCATGCTGCGATTGCGCCGTTATCTCAACTGCATGCGTAAATCCCCGCTCCACATTACGTGTGCGCGACGGAACGCCGTTGGCCTATTGTTGTTTGTATGCTCTGTTTTCTCGGAGCGACTTCAGCCACCGTTCTACTTCGCGGGCGGCTATCTCTCGGCTGCCCAGGCCAAAGGCAATGGCCACGGCAATGGCCACGGCGCCCAGGAGCAGACCGAAGGCCAGGTTGATAATATCGCTGGCAAGGCCCATTTGCCTGAGGGCCATGGCAGCCGCCAGGGTGAGGATGGCTCCTCGAACAGCGATGCTCAAAAGGCCGCCCTGAGAACCACCCCGTTCGCGCAGAATGCCGGCGGACAGGTTGGCCAGGAAGAGACCAATGCCGAAGATGACGACGCCCAGGATCACGTGTCCAATAAAGGTTGTGAGTTGGACCAACAGGCCTGCCAGGCCATGAAATCCCAGTAGGCCGGCGGCTTCGATGGCGGCAAACAGAAGGAGCGCCACCAGGGTCAGGTAGCCGATCCACTGTGCGGGGGTACGCTGGCCCTCGGCTGGTTCGCCGCCCAACCCCAGGCGGGCGAGGATCGCGTTGAACCCGATTCCAGTGAGCAATTCAGTGACCAGTCCGGCCAGAAAGCGGCCTACCAGGTAGGCAACGAGTAGGACCAGGCCGGCTGTGAAGATGGCAGGAACGGCCTCCAGGATGGTGGTGAGCATTTCACTGGCTGGCCTTGAGATCGCTTCAAATTTGAGGGCTTCCAGAGCGGCGGTGGTAGCCAAGATGAGAATGAAGGTATAAACGACCAGACCAGACAGGCCAGATAGACTGCGTCCTCCGAATGCTGTACCCAGGCCGGCACGTTCTCCGGCTGAGTCTATGCCGGTAGCGGCAAGAAGGTTGGAGGTGACGCGCTGTACAATACGTGCTGCAAACCAGCCGATGAGCAAGATGAGCGCGGCAGAGAGAAGGTTGGGGAGAAAGCCCACAATCTTGCCTGTCATATCTCGGACCGGGGCAAGTAAACCGTGCAGGCCAAGGGCACCAAGTGCGGCGGGAAGAAAGATGAGGAAGATGAGCCAGTAGAGGGCGTTGCCGATGTTTTGTGCAACCGAGAGTTGGTTTGCGTTTTCCAGGCCAGAAGATTCACCGAGCCGGTCGTCCACTCGGGCTGCTTTCAGCAAGCGGGTAACCAGCATTCGGACGGCGCTGGCCAGCACCCAGGCCAGTAATAAGAGGAGACCTGCACTGAGGATGCGTGGCGCAAAGGTGAAGACTTCGACCAGCATCTGGTTGAGCGGTTCGGTGATCATGGAGAATCCCAGCGCCTGGGATGTGGCGACAAGGACGAAGAGCATGATCAGGTAATAGTCACCTCTGGCTGTCCATTTTTCGATTTCGATTCGAGTTCCGGCCTCTTCCCCTACAACCCAGCTTACCAGCTGGTTGTCAAGTTCAGTGCGCCGGAGGAGGCGGCGAACCAGCGCTGAAACGACGAGGGCGATGAGCCAGCCAACAACCAGAACGGCCAATGCCATCAAGAGCGGCGGTAACCATTCAAACTGGGCAATCGATGCCTTGATTGCACCCAAGAGGCGATCCAAGAAACCTGTCATTTTGTGTCCTCCCAATCAGGGTGAATACCTGTAGCGAATCGCAAGACCCGCTCGTTCCCAGGGCTTGCGGGTTCACCGGTGCGGTCCCGGTTTATCCGGGA
>JAQCGA010000475.1 GCA_027619145.1 bacterium
TGCGGAAGCGCCACGCCGTGCGTTACCGGAGTAGCTCCCACCTGCGTGCCATCCATCAACTCCTTTTCAATCTCTTCGGTCGTATGAGGAACGTGCGTGGACAACCACTGCGCGGCCTGGTGCGCCACGTCCTGAAACTCCGCCGGTGCCACCAGGTCAATTACCAAACTACGCGCCACAACCTCCTCAAAAGGATCGTCTTCCCGCAACCCTTTTTCTTTCAAAATGCCGCGCAATTCCCGGTCCAGTCCTTCGTATCGCCGCTGTCCCAACCGCTCAAAAATATGGTAAATCGCTCCGTCCCGCACCACCTTTCCCCGCGCATAGTACCAGTACCAGCCCGTTCCCAGCACAATCAGCCCAGTAGAAAACAACGCAGGCAACCAACCCATTTCAACAATCAAAAGCACAGACGCCACCATGCCGAACAACTGCATCCACGGGTAAAACGGAGAATGGTATCCGGGATCGTACGCCGCAATCCGGCTCTCCCGCATTACAATGACCGCCAGACATACCAGCGCAAACATCAACAACTGAAACGCACTGGCCAGTTTGGCAATCCCGGTGGGGTCCAGCAACAACAGAATCAGAACAATTGCACCCATTGAAGTCAAAATAGAAAAATAGGGCGTACCCTGCTTTCCCAACCGCTGGAAAAATCGTGGTAGCATATGGTCCCGACTCATCGCCAGCGGGTACCGGGATGCGCTTAATGTACCCGCATTGGCCACAGAGATAAAAGCCAGGAGTGCCGCCACAGAAACCAGCACCTTTCCAACAGGCCCCAGTGCGTTTTCTGCGGCAGTTGCCACCGGCGTCAAATCCCCCGCCAGTTGCTCCGGAGGGATCAGCCCAACAATCACCATCATCCCCAAGCCGTACACCAGAATCGCCGTGCCCATGGCCAGAAAAACCCCCAGCGGCAGATTCCGCTCCGGGTTTTTCACCTCTTCAGACAAGCTGGCCACCTTGGTCACCCCGACATAGCTGATATACACCAGTCCGGCGGTAGACAACAAACCGGACCAGCCCGGCGCCAGCATCCCCTGGAAATAGGTCATATTGATCCGGGGAATTCCAACACCAATAAAGCCCGCCAGGATAACCAGTAATGCACATACCAGGAAAATCTGGAATCCACCACTCTTCCGGGCTCCAAACAGGTTTACAATACCCAGAACAACAGCCAGCCCAATGGCAATGGGTTTGATGGGCAACGAATCAAAAAACAACGCCAGGTATGCCCCCATGCCCACCAGTGCAAACGAAACCTTCAACACCAACGCCAGCCAGGTGCCCATTCCACCAATCGTACCGGCCAGCGGGCCCATCGTGCGATCCAGAAAATAATACACCCCACCGGCGCGCGGCATCGCCGTGGCCAGTTCCACAATGCTGAACATGGCCGGAATCAGCGGCACGGCCGCAATCATATACGCCAGCACAATCCCCGGCCCAGCCTGCACCGCAGCCAGCCCCGGCAACAGAAAAAATCCCGCGCTCAGTGTAGCGCCCGTTGCAACCGCATACACATCCAGCAGGCCCAGCTCTTTTTTTAATCGTTTCTGGCTATGTAGTTCAGCCATACACACTCCGTTCCAGAATGAACTCAGCCGGAAGATCTACGAATAATTTCCATGACTTCGCTCGGGTCTGTAGCGGAAAACAGGGAGGCCCGGGTCTCTTCGTGGCTCACAATTCGCGCAATTTCCGCCAGCGTTTCCAAATGGCCCTCCGGATCATCCGGCGGACTCAGCAGGAAGAACACCAGCCGCACCGGTTCCCCGTCCATCGCACCAAAGTCAATCCCACTCGGAACCTGGGCCACAATACACAGCCGGGCTTGCAATTCCGAACAATAGGCGTGGGGCACAGCCACCCCGTGCCCCAACACGCTGGGGAACGCCTGCTCGCGGGCCGTCAGATCTCGCAAAATTTCCTCTGCAGGAAGTTCCGGTGCCTGCGAGGAAACCAGGTGTACCAATTGTGCAAGCAACTCCTCTTTATCCTTCACATCTATCTGCGCCACGCATTCGGGCAACAAACTGGCTGCCAGGTATTCTGCCTCACGCCGCAACGTCAAAACCGCATCTGGCGAGACATCGGCTCCTTCTACCTGATCCGGATTCAAAAACACCCCGCCCTGATGCAACATCACCAGCGGACGGGTCAGCCCACCGGTATCTGGAGGAAGCGCACTCATCGGAACCAGTACCGCTTCTCCCCGTTCCAACTCACCACTCAGGTGAGACGGCTTCGGCAACCCGTCCCACACCGGCTTCCCAAAAAGTTCCCCAGCATCCGTCCGCCCGGACCGCCAGTAGAACACCCGGTCTTTCCCGAGGTAATCCTCCCAGTGCTGGCACAACAGCAAATTCAAATCCTCGTTGTCCGTAAGCGCCAGCAAATGGCCTACCTCCTGCAGTTCATCCTCTTCCTCCAGCCCCGGCTCCCGCGCATCTTCCAGCAAGGCAACCAGCCCTTCGGCCCGTGCCTCAGCAACCGCGCCCGGGTTGTTGTCAATCAACACCACCGGGTACCCCGACGCCTCACCAATAAACCGGGCAATCCGACGCCCCAGCGCGTGCGCCCCCACAATCAACCAGCCCGTAGGTGCAGGACGCTTGAGCTTCAACACCCGCGCAAAAAAGTCTGCCGTAAGCCCCTGAAGCAATACAGTAGAAACAATCACTGAATACGTAAATGTCTCAATAAACGAGGCATTCGGCATATCGTGTTGCTGTTCCAGACTCAACGTGAATAAAGACGCCATCGAAGCCGCCACAATCCCACGCGGCGCTACCCAGGACAAAAAACTCTTCTCCCGCCAGGAAAGCCCCAGACCCCAGGAAGACAGCAGAATATTCAGCGGCCGCGCCGCCACAATCACCACCCCCACCAGCAACCCGCCCCGCCATCCGAACGCCTCAAACTGATCCAGCTCCAGCCGCGCCGAAAGCAGGATAAACAGCGTACCAATCAGCAAATCCGTAATTTCTGCCTTGAACTGACGAATCGCCTTCAACTCGCCCGGCCGTTTCAGCCCCAGAACAAACCCGGCCACCGTAACAGCCAGCAACCCGGACTCGGAAAACAAACCCTCTGCAATCCCAAATATCAGCACTGCAGAAGCCAGGGCGAACACATTCATCATATCATCCTGTACCCACTTGCTCCGAATCAGCCGGTAAATCGCCAGCCCGCCCACACCCCCCAGCCCAATCCCCCAGACAAACCGCATCCCGAAACGGGCCACCGCCATATCCTGTCCCGTAATCCACTCGAAACACAAAATGGCAACAAACACCCCCACCGGGTCAATCAGCACCCCTTCCCAGTGCAGAATGCTGTGCAAATTGGATTTTACCTTAATCCGTTTCAGCAACGGCGCAATCACCGTAGGCCCCGTCACAATCACCAGACTGGCCGCCAGCAGCGCAAACGAAAAGTCGAACCCGAAAATCAGCCAGATCGCCGTTGCCGTCGTAAGCCACGTCGTCAACGTACCCACCGTCAGCAACCGCTGAATCATCCGCGATGCCGAACGGTACCCCGACAGGTTCAACGTCAACCCGCCCTCAAACAGAATCAACCCGATCGCCAGAGAAACAATCACCGGCAACCCATCCCCCAGGCTATCCGGCTGCACCACATTCAAAAACTCCGGCCCCAAGGCGATTCCGCCCAGCAACAACAAAACCACGGAAGACGTATTGAGACGGTGGGATAACACAATCAAAATCACGCCCACGGAAATCGCCGCCACCATTGTGGTCAACATCAAATGGATAGAATCCTGTCCCATTTCCCCTCGAATTTGCCTACCTGCGCCCTCACCTGAACTTCTGTCGATCCGTCAAGATACCAAATCCCCGGACGTAGATCAATAAAATCAAGTACTACGACGCCACAGTTGGTCATCTACAACGTCCTGGGACAGCAGGTTCGCACCTTGGTCAACATGTCTCAGGCTCCAGGTGCACACAGTACTGTTACGGATCTACTTAACCGTCAAAAATTCACCCCGAACAAACTCCAT
>JAQCGA010000476.1 GCA_027619145.1 bacterium
CTGCCATGTCTCCGGGCGCATCCTACCTACTTACCGTCGCCACCGCCACAGACAGCTCCGGCGTACCCCTCACCGAGACCTCATTCCCCTTTCTCGCAGGCCGCATCACCTACCCCTCCGTACGCATCGCAGACTTCAACAACGACGGCGAAGTCTCCTTCTCGGACTTTGTCCTCTTCGCCCGTGCCTACAATTCTACAGACCCGGTGTTCGACCTGGACGGCAATGGATCCGTCGCCTTCTCAGACTTCATCTTGTTTGCCAGCCTGTACGGCCAAACCATCTGACCGTTCTCCGCTCTGAACCTTCTCCTCCAGACGACCGTTTTCCTTCTACCGCTCCCGCAAAACCTGTTGACACATCTCCCTCTCTCCAGTACCATAATTCTAACCCCGTGCAAAGGAGGAAGACCGTGTCCACGCCCATTCCACCCATTCCCGAAAACACATCGCTGATTGAACGAAATTTTCATCATGTCACCGTAGAAAAAACCTTCAGTAGGGACGAAGTTGCGTTTGTTATGGTGGACCTCTGGAATACCGGTTTTGGTCCTGAACCGCTCTCGCACCTGGGTTGGGAAGCCGAATACAACGCTGGCAAAAGCTTCTGTGACCGCGCCGGTGAAATTGAAATGCAAAAAATCCTGCCCATGCTGCAGGCCTGCCGCACTGCCGGCATCCCGGTCGTCCACGCCCCCACGCGGGACATTGCAGTCAAACACAAACAATGGGCAGACCTGGCCACCGATGCCGAAAAGAACCCGCCCAAATCATCCGGGCCGCCTCCTAAACCTCCAACGTGGCCGCCCCCGGAATGGACCCGTGCGTGGAAAGAAGAGCACCTCCACCTGTTTCGAACCAAAGAATGGATCACGAACTACTATCAACACGTCCGTCCCAACCAGGACATCCCGGCCCCCCTTCAACCTGTAGATGGCGACCTGATCATCTCCTCCAGCAACATGATGCACCGCCTCATGGAAGAACGTGGTATCCGTATCCTCTTCTACTGCGGGTTTGCCACCAACATGTGTCTTATTGACAAACCCGGTGCCATCCGCGACATGCACAACCGGGGCTACCTTCCTCTCGTCATCCGGGACGCCACCGCGGGCACCGAAAATGCAGAAACGGTGGAGGGTCTCTGGATTACAAAAACAACCATCGATCAAATCGAAATGCTCTGGGGCTACAGCATCACCACCCAGGAATTCCTGGACGCGATCAACCAGGATGGTTCCATCCCCCTCCCCTGCCAGTATATCCGCATGTACAAGCCCCTGGAGTCAAACTCGTGAGCAAGGAGTACGTCACCCGGATTGCATCCCAACAGTTCAAACTCTACAATACCGACTGCATCAAAGGCATGAAAAAACACCTCTTGCCCGGTTCAGTAGATGTGGTAGTCACCTCTCCTCCGTACAACCTGGGCATTGCCTACCGCGCCTACAACGACAGCATCCCGCGTGCGACGTACCTGGACTGGCTGGAAGAATGGGCAAGCGCCATTCATTCCGTACTCCAGGAAAACGGATCTCTCTTCCTGAATATTGGAGCAAAACCCACAGACCCTACCGTTCCTTTCGAAGTCCTCGGCCGGCTACAAAAACACTTCCACCTTCAAAACGTCATCCACTGGATCAAATCCATTGCCATCCAGAAAGAAGACGTGGGAGACTACCCCGGCATTTCCGGCAACGTTGCAGTAGGCCACTTCAAACCCATCAACAGCCCCCGGTTCCTCAACGACTGCCATGAATACATCTTCCACCTCACAAAAACCCGGAACGTACCCCTGGACCGACTGGCTGTGGGCGTGGAATACCAGGACAAATCCAACGTGGCCCGCTGGAAATCCGCTGGCAACGACCGACGCTGCCGGGGCAACACCTGGTTTGTTCCCTACAAAACAATCAAAAACCGGAAACAGCAACGCCCGCACCCGGCTACCTTTCCGGTCAAAATTCCACAAATGTGTATCCAGTTACACGGCCTGGAACGTACCCACCTGGTTTTGGACCCCTTCCTCGGCATTGGCAACAGCGCCAGAGCCTGTGTGGAACTGGGCATCAATTTCACCGGCTTCGAGATCGATCCCTACTATTTCCAGGAAGACAGCCGCCTCTTAAAAGAATCCCAAATCCTCCCCCCGTAGGAGCCGCCTCCCGGCGGCGAACCCGATGACCCGACGAACCAAAGAGTCTATACCCAGGAGTAAAAAGTGATCCTCGACAAGTTCTCTCTCAAAGACCGCGTGGGCATCGTCACCGGTGGTGGCCGTGGGTTGGGCCGTGCATTCTGCCGGGGCTTTGCCGAAGTGGGTGCCCACATCGTTGTAGCCGAAACGGATACCCAGACCGGCCCGGATGCCGCCGCAGAAATCCAGCAGATGGGCCGCAAATCCCTCTTCATTGAAACCAACGTCACAGACCGCGAAAACGTCTTTGCAATGGTCGCGGAAACCGTACAGACCTTCGGCCGCGTGGACTTTATCATGAACAACGCCGGCATCGTACACGGAGGAGATGCCGAAACCGTTTCTGAAGCCGATTGGCGTCATGTCATCGACGTCAACCTCAACGGCCTCTTCTTCTGCTGCCAGGCCGTAGCCGGACCCATGATCGAACAAAAATCTGGCAGCATCATCAACATCGCCTCCATGTCCGGCGTCATCGTCAACTACCCGCAAAGCCAGGCCTCCTACAACGCCTCCAAAGCTGCCGTGGCACACCTCACCAAATCCCTGGCCTCCGAGTGGGCACAACACAACATCCGCGTCAACGCCATCTCACCCGGTTACATGCGAACAGACATGACCGCCCATCACATCGACAACCCCGTTTATGGCGTCCGCTGGCTGGAAGCCACTCCAATGAAACGCGCCGGTAACCCCGAAGAACTGGCCCCCCTCGCTGTCTTTCTGGCCTCAGACGCCTCCAGCTTCGTCACCGGCGCAGACATCCTCATCGACGGCGGCTTCACAATCTGGTAGAACAACCCAATTTGCAATTTGCAATCCCGACTCTCTTTCTCCACCACCTTTACCCGACCATCCGGAGCCCCTATGCCGCGCATCCTCATCGCCAAATTCCAACAGGAAACCGCCGCCTTCAACCCGGCCCAAACGCGGTACAATGACTTCCAGATTCTCCGAGGCGAAGAAATCTCGAACACATTGCGTGGCACAAAGACCGAAACGGCTGGCGTCCTGGATGTTCTGGACGAACACGGTGGCATTGAAATCGTCCCCACATACGCCGCATGGGCGGTCTCCGGCGGCCCTGTAGCAACACCAGACCTGGACCGGCTCATAGACGAACTCCTTTCCTCCGTCCGCGCACAGACAAAAATAGACGGTGCCTGCATCAATTTTCACGGTGCCATGGCCGGTGAAGAAGAAGTGGACCCAGAAGGTCGTGTCCTCACAGCAATCCGCGAACACCTGGGCAACGTTCCCATCTCCGTCTCCCTGGACCTCCACGCCATCATCACAGACCGCCTGGTACAGGCTGCAGACGTTCTGGTTCCATATCATACCTACCCGCACACAGACCATTACGAAACCGGTCGCCGTGCTGCAAACGTCCTGCTCAAAATGCTCAACGGTTCTGCAAAACCGACCACGGCACGCGTTCAACTTCCCATGCTCGTACGCGGGGATGAACTGCTCACCGCCACCGGGCTCTTCGGCCAGGCCATCCGCATGTGTCAGGAAATCGAAGCCTCAGAAAATGGCCTCGCTGCTGGTGTCATCATCGGCAACCCATTCACAGATGTTCCAGACCTGCAATCCAACGTCCTGGTTACCACAAACAACAACCCCGATGCGGCCCAGAAAGAAGCCCTTCGGCTGGCCCGGTTCATGTGGAAACACAAAGACCAGCTCTTTGCAGAACTCACGTCCCTGAATGATGCCATCCGTATTGCCGAAGAAACCGATGGGCTCACCGTCTTCTCAGACGCCGCGGATTCCACCGCTTCCGGTGCACCCGGCGACAGCAACGCCATCTTACGGGGCCTG
>JAQCGA010000477.1 GCA_027619145.1 bacterium
TTTATTTCTCTCCACAACACGACCTGAAACCCCGCCACGGAAAAGCCCTCCGTTACGATACCCACGGGGACTTCAAAAATCCCGATAGTTGGAGCGCCTACGACGCCTCAAACACGGACGGTCTCTCCACCAAGGGCTACTACGGTGCCGTTTTCGACGGACGATACATCATCTATCCACCCCGCAGAGATCCAGATAACTTTCACTCCCGAGTGCTCCGTTACGACACCCACGGAGACTTCAAAAATCCCGATAGCTGGAGTGCCTACGAATCTCGTGGGGCCAGTTCTTCTCAATCTGCTGCCTTCGATGGACAATACATCTACTTCTGCCCCGGCCAGAAAGCAGTTCCCAAAACAGACAGCGATACAACAAGCAACGACGGCTCACCCAGCGTAACCGGCATGTCCGCAGACCAGCTCCTGGTCAGCAGCGGAGACGTCATGCGCTACGACACCACCGGCAACTTCACCGATCCGTCAAGCTGGATTACACACGACATCTCCGGCACCGGAAACCTGGACACCCGAGATTACGACGGCGCAGTTTTCGACGGACGCTACATCTACTTCGCCCCACTCTCCTATGGGGCCGTCCTCCGCTACGACACACAAAGCGATTTCCAGAATAAACAAAGTTGGACCGCATTCAACGCCGTCCCCCTGGGCATGCGCCGCTGCGTAGGTGCTGTATTCGACGGCCAGTACATTTACTTTGTCCCCTACGGAAAATCGGAACACGCCATCCGCTACAACACTGCAGGCGACTTTACCGACCCCACCAGTTGGAACGCTTATCACCTCCCACAAACCTCCGCTCTGGACACCCTGGGATACGACGGTGCGTTCTTCGACGGACGCTACATCTACTACGTTCCCTACTGGGACGAAAAAACCCGCTATCACGGTGTTGTCCTCCGCTACGACACCACCGGAGACTTCACACACCCCACAAGCTGGAAAGCCGCAGACGCTGGTCTCACAGACGGCCTCAAAACCGTTGGCTTTAACGCTGGGGCCACTGACGGGCGCTACCTCTATTTTGCCGCCTGGATGGACGGCACCGGATACCCCGAACGCATTGTGGGCAATGGTCGCGTATTACGCTACGACACCACCGGGAACCGAGCCGCATTCAGCCTGCGCTTCAGCGACCTGGGTCACAACGGTGGCCTCTGCGCCGCCCTCCCCGGCGCCCGCTTCCTGGTCAACACCGTCAACGGCCCCAAAAGCATCTCCGCCAACCGTCCACCTCAACCTGGCCGACAACACCTGGCGGGCGTATACGACGGCCAGACCATCTCCCTCTACATCAACGGCCAGTGCGTGAACCAGCAATCCGCTTCGGGTGCCATTGTACCCTGCACCGAAGACATCGCCATTGGCAACATCCTCAACGGCCTCGGTCAATTCTCTGGCCGCATCAGCGAGATCCGCATCTCCTCCTGTGCCCGCAGCGAAACCTGGCTCCGAACCCAGGTTCAAAATCAGGCCAATCCCGCAGAATTCTGCCGTATCGCAACCTGAAAAGAAAACGGGCGCTGGTTTCTTTCACCTTCAAAGAACCAGCGCCCTGTATCGTTTCCCGGATTCTCATCCCATTACTCCTTCAGAATCACAATCTCCCCGGCCGTTGCCTGCACCGGATAGGACGTCAACACCGGCCCGATAAACCTAGCCTCCACGTTTTGCCCTGTCTGGAGCGCGTCAAAACCCACTTTCCGGCGCTCCGTGCCCACCACTTCCAGAATCCGCGTTGAAGTCGTAATATTTACATACGCCCGGTCAGACATCCCCGGCTCCCGTTTCCCTTCAATCATCACTCTACCCAGGAACCCTCTGTCCTGGTTCCCGTCGCCTGGCCCGGTCAGACTCGTAATCTGTCCCCGGATATCCATCTTTGAATCCGTCTCATCCACCGGGTCCTTAATTCCAAACGTCGTCAACTCGTGTACCCGCATACCGCCGATCCAGCTCTCAGACCACTTCACCAGTCCCACACCCGGTGCGAACCACATCTCTGAAATTCCTGCGTCGAACAATCCCTCGCGCGGCCGAATTACCAGGTGAACCGTATTCGTGAATCGCCCAAACGGCACCGTCACCGTATCGCTTTGGCTCTCAATGGTTACGGTAGATCCATCCAGTAAATCATACTGTTCTCCTGACGCCTCAATCTTCCAGCTTGTCTTTTCCGCAGCATTTAAATCGAACAGCAACCGCCACGTATCGTCGCGCAGTTCCAACACCCGGCCGTCCACGGTCTTACGCAGCACCCGGTTCTGCATCAACCCGGTCACCGCATAGGCCGCACCGTAAATCGTCCGGATTGGCTCTGTCACCTGAATCACAGATGCGCGGTCTCCGTACGTCCAGGTCATTCCCACGTCCATCGGAAAATAATCCGCCATAATCGGAATGCTACCGTTCTGCCCATATTCGCTTTTATTATCCTGCGTATAGGTAGAATCCACCACGCCCTTTCCACACCCAACCACCAGAAACGCCAGCCCCAGCATTGCAACCATAAATCGTTTCATCTCTATATCTCCTTCTAAAATTGGCTGCTCCCCGCATCCGAACATCTCACACGACGCCCTCTCGCTATTGCAACTCCGGTGCCAACACTCCAAAGATTCTTCAAATTCATCCATCAACAAATTTATAAATAATAGTTTATGGTTATTTCTACCCTCTCAGCGTTTCCCCATCCACCCATCAGCAATACCTCTCTCCTCAAAATTCTGATACCCTTTCTTCAAAATTCCACGGCTTTTTTGTTTCGAACAAACTCCTCGCAGGTCTTTTTCATCTTGATGAAGTCCACGACACAACCTATCTTCTTCAGGATGCCTCACGTTCTTCCAACCACAACTTTCAGCCTCCCGATACAAGGAGACACGAATGGGAACCCTCCTCAACATTGCCAACCACACCGCATCCCGCGCCCCCATGGTCCAGCTCGACCGGGCCACCATCACCACTGAAAGCGGCGTGGAAAACGACTTCCGTGGCCGCCCCGGAGACCGCCAGGTCACTGTCCTCGTTCGAGAAGCCTGGGAAACTGCGTGTACGGACCTCGGCATCGAACTCCCCTGGACCACCCGGCGGGCCAACCTCCTCGTAGAAGGCCTGGACCTGAACCAGAGCGCAGGCAGCCGCCTCCACGTTGGAAACGTTGTCCTCGAAATCACCGGTGAAACCGAACCCTGTGGCCGCATGGAAGAGGCCCGCCCCGGACTGCTCAACGCACTCACCCCGGACTGGCGCGCCGGCGTCACCTGCCGCGTCCTCCAATCTGGCGCCGTGCAACCCGGCGACCCGGTCCGCCTCGAACACCCCTCCGCCTAACCTCGGCAAGGAGAACCCGTTTCATGAACCAGGAAAAACTGAAAACACTCGCCAAAGACCTTCGCACAGAATACCCGCGTAGCCCACGTGAAACCATCGGCGGCTACGTCATCGCAGCCCGTTGTGTAGATAAATGCCGTTCCTTCCTGCTCGGTATCAATGGCGAATACAACTTCTGGCCCTGCTCGCTGTGCAGCGAGTTCGAAACATTCACAGACATCAACCATGAAGACCTGAAAGACTTCGTAGCCACCGGTGCAACAGACGATGAAATCGGCGAATGGATCACCCAGAAGTCCAACATCCAGAGCCGCATAGCAGTCATCCGCTGGAACAACAAAATGCGCGACATGCGCCCCAGCGAAATGTCCGACGAAGGACAGGAATACCTCGAAGACTACATCCCCCAATACTTACCCAAACACCGCCCGGTGTACGTCTGGTTCGACCTGTACGACCTGGAAGAAGGCCGCCTGTAAAACCCACTCTCATCCCCATATAAAAAGCCCTCACGACCTTCCGTGAGGGCTTTTTCTCTTTCGCAACAAACCACCGCTCGATTTAATTAAAAATCACATATGGCGAACCAATGAGTCACCTCTAATGCAGGTACTTTGTAAACACCAATAACGGGTATTACTCCTCTTTAATCGCATCAA
>JAQCGA010000478.1 GCA_027619145.1 bacterium
ATTGAGCCAACGGGAGAAGAAGGCGAACGGCGCTATGAAGGGGTCGTAGATGGTATTCCAATACATCCACAGCGGCTGGTCGAGCAAGAAGTGTAATTTTCTGTGATTTCAGGGCCGAGAAATAGGACGAGGGACACGGTGTTTACGTGTCCCTCGTTTCATTTTCTGTCCGTACGGATGTATCTTGACATTGCCCGAGGGGCGGTCTATCTTGCATCATTGTTTGAATCTACCCGACGTGGCTGTTTTTCTGAGAGTAAAGGAGTAAAAAATGGCGGATAGACCTCATATTGTTATGGTAATTACAGATCACTTTCGGGGTGATTGTTTGAGTCGGCTGGGACATCCGGCCGCAGAGACGCCTCATGTGGATTCGATTTCCCGAGAGGGGGCCGTATTTACCCGGGCGTACACTCCTTGTCCGTCGTGTATTGCGGCTCGCAGGTCTTTGATGACAGGACAAACGCCTTATTCGCAGGGGGTCGTTGGGTTCAAGGCCGGGATTCCCTGGGATTACGATGTGACGATGGCAGGGGAGTTGACCCGGGCGGGGTACCAGACGATCAATATTGGGAAGACGCATTTTGAGCCAGGGCGCAAACATCTGGGGTTTGAGCAATTGATTCTGCCGGGGGAACACGGGGAGTGGTTGGCACAACAGCCGGGAGAACATGGGGACAAACTGGTACACGGGGTGCACGGAAATTCGTGGATGGGGCGACCGAACCACCTGCCAGAGCATTTGATGGAGGAAACATGGCTGACAAGTCGGGCTGGAGAGTTCTTGCGCAAACGAGATCCCTCTCGGCCGTTTTTTCTGTGCCTGTCTTTCAACGGGCCGCATCCGCCATGGTGCCCTCCGCAGGTGTATTACGATCAGTTTATTGGCAGAGATTTGCCCAAGCCAGTAGAAGGGGAATGGTCAAAGAAGCACGCAGATGAGGCGGGGTATCCTCTGGATGTGGATTCGTGGAGAGGACGGATTCCGGACCACCTGAACCACCGGGCGCGGGCGGCGTATTTTGCGTATCTGGCGTACCTGGATACGCAGGTTGGGCGACTGGTTCATATGTTGCGCAGGCACGCGTTGTTGAACGATACATTTATGCTGTTTACGTCCGACCATGGTGAGATGCTGGGAGATCACAATTTGTGGCGCAAGACATACGGGTATGAAGGGTCTGCAAGAATTCCGTGCGTGGTGCGGTTTCCGCAAGGGGCGGAGTGGACGCGGAACCAGGAGATTGAGCAGGTGGTGGGCTGGGAGGATTTGATGCCTACGTTTCTGGATCTGGCGGGTGCTGAGATTCCAGAGACGGTGGAGGGGCAGAGCCTGTTGCCCCTGCTTCGTGGCGAGACAGAAGGGTGGCGGGACTATTATCACGGGGAACACTCGCCGTGTTACCATCCGGAAAATGCGAATCAATTTTTGACGGATGGGAAATGGAAGTATATCTGGAATCCGATTACTGGAGAGGAACAGTTGTTCCACATGGAAGTGGATCCAGATGAGTGTGTGGATCTGGCTGGCGAGGCGGAACATGTAGAAATGCTTCTGGTGTGGCGAGGACGGATGGTGAAGGAGTTGGAAGGACGGGATGAAGGGCTTTCGGATGGAGAAAAGTTGATCCCAGGTCCGGTACCGGTGCAGCGCGGTGGAGATCCGAACGATGTGCATCTGGGGTATATAGGAACGTAGGCTGGTGTGAGGGAAAATGGCGACACCGAGAGCGGTACCTGAACAGGTGGTTGAGCCGAAGGCTGGGGTGAGTGTACGGGCTGTGGGAGTGGGGCTGGTTCTGGCGGTGGGCGTGAACGCGTTTATGCTGTACACCGAATATGCGGTGGGCGCGTCTGCGAGTAATTATAGTCATTTTCCGGTTTATGTTTTTGCTTCGTTTGCTTTGTTAATTCTTTTTGTTTTGCCTGTGTTGAAGCGCGCAACGGGGCGGGCGGTGTTGTCTCGCGCCGAGGTCTATGTTGTGCTGATGATGGGGTTGGTGGCCGGTGCTGTGCCGGCCAATGGGCTGGCTGGATTCCTGGTGGTGGTGATGGCCACCCCGTTTTATTTTGCAACGCCGGAGAATCGGTGGGCAGAGGTTCTGCACCCACATATTCCAGCCTGGATTGCACCCCCTCATCCGGAGACGGTACGCGGGTTTTTTGAGGGGTTGCCACCGGGGGCATCTATTCCATGGTCTGCCTGGGCTGTTCCGTTGTTCTGGTGGACCTGTTTTGTTGTTGCGCTGGCAGGGATTGCCGCATCTGTGGCTGTGTTGCTGCGGCGGCAGTGGGCGCAAAACGAGCGATTGACTTATCCGCTGGTGAGCGTGGCGGTTGATCTGGCTGGAGGAGCGGAGGGGATAAGCGGTCTGCTGAAGAAGCGGGGATTCTGGATCGGATTCGGGTTGGCGTTTGGCCTGGTGGCCTGGAATATTGTGGGGTATTTCGAGCCGTCCTTTCCAACCATTCCTCTGGAGGGTCGGTCTTTTCCGCTGGGACGGGGTATTCCGAGTATCCAGACGAAGATCAATCTGTTTGTGGTTGGGTTTGCGTATTTTGCGAACCTGGATGTGTTGTTCAGTATCTGGTTTTTCCGGTTGATCTATATTGCACAGGTGGGCATTTTTAACCGGCTCGGTTATGGTTCGGGAGGAAACGAGGACCAATGGTCTTCCGGGTATGCGGGATGGCAGAGTTTTGGGGCGCTGATTGCAATGGTGTTGTGGGGGATGTGGGTTGCGCGTGGGCATCTTCGGGAGGTGTTGCGAGAGGCGTGTTCACCGCAGGAAGATGCGGACAGCGGAAAAGAGATGATGTCTTACCGGGCAGCGTTGATTGTACTGGGCGTGTGTTCGGCATTTTGTGTGGCGTGGTTGTGGCGGGCAGGGATGGATATTTCGATGGTGCTGGCCTACGGGGCGGCCTCTCTGGTTCTCTATATTGGGATTGCACGCATTGTTGCAGAGTCTGGGTTGCTCTATGTGCGGGGGCCAATGACGGCGCAGGTGTTCGGGCTTTATATGCTGGGGTCGAGTGCGGCTGGGCCGGCCACTGTGGCGGCGTTGGGGCTTACGTACACGACCATTTCCCAGGGGAAGGGATTGTTTTTGCCCGCGCTGGTACAGGCGGCTCGGCTGGCAGATTTTTCAAAAGGAAGCCGGCGGCGCATGCTGGGGGCGGTTGCGCTGGCATTTGCCGTGGCGCTTATTACCTCTGTGGCCGTGACGCTTTATTTGGGGTACACGTACGGGACCCACAATTTTCGAACGTGGCATATCCGTGCAGGGGGGCTGTGGGTGTTTAACGATACGGCGGGGAAGATTTTGTCGCCGTTCCCGGCGGATGTACGCCGATTGGGATTTCTGGGGCTGGGCGCGGGTGTGATGGGGTTGCTTACGATGTTGCGGTACCGGTTTGCCTGGTGGCCGTTGCACCCGATTGGGTTTACGGTAAGCTGTACGTATTTTACGCAGCGGACGTTTGTTGCGGTATTTCTGGCCTGGGCGTGCAAGCTGTTGATTCTGCGGTTGGGGGGGGTTACGCTGTATCGCCGGGCAGGACCCGTGTTTCTGGGGTTGCTGGTAGGGTATGCGCTGGGGGTGGCATTGTCTGCGCTGGTGGACGTGTTCTGGTTTCCGGGACAGGGGCATTATATTCATTCGGTTTAGAAAGAGGGCGTGATGGCACAACAAGATCCTCCTTTTGTGTTGCCGGAGGAAGTTCGGTTGATCGAAGATGTGGTGTACGGAACGGGAAGTGAACGCGCATTGCGGCTGAATTTGTTTCTTCCGCCCGATGATGCGGTGTCCCGGCCGGGGATTGTGTTCATACACGGTGGCGGATGGCGGGTGTTCGACCGCACGTATTTTCAGCGGCAGGCCGCCGCCCTAGCGTTGCAGGGTTTTGTGGGGGCTTGTATTGAGTACCGGCTTGCCGGTGAGGCACATTTTCCTGCTGCGGTAGAAGACGCCCGGTGTGCGGTTCGGTGGATGCGGACTCAGGG
>JAQCGA010000479.1 GCA_027619145.1 bacterium
GAATCCGCTGGCCCGGTACCGGCCGTCCGGTGGGCCGTCGAAGTGTTTGCCGAAGGGGATGTCTGTACCGGCGTAGGTGCCTTCTGACTGTACCGTGAGATCGAGACCGTTCGGCGTGGCTTCTCCTTCGGCGGCGTGGAAGCTGAGGAGGTGGTCTTCTCCACCGGCTACGCGGAAGATGTCCACGAGGTAGGATTCCGTGTCCGAGAGGTTTACGGTGATGAAGGTGCGACGGTAGTCTTTTGTTTCCGGGTAAATTTCCGGAGAGGCGATTTCAACGATGCCGATGTCGCCGGAGGTTTCGTAGAACCGACAGTGGCCAATCCAGTTGGTTTCCTGGGCGCGGCGGTTGACCTGAACGGTGTTGTGGGAGATGGTGTTTTTGGTCCAACCCGCACGTTTGGGCCATTTGCCGTCTGCGTATTCGGGATAGCCGAGGTCTGGCAGAATGTCCATTCCTCGATAGTACATGCCATAGTTGAGCCGATCGAAGTGTCCGTGGCCGCTGTTGCGTCCGTAATAGAGCCAGGCCGCACGGCGGTTGCCACCTTTTCCTGTGCGGAAGACAGTGAGGCCATATCCATTCAGATTGAGGTTACCCAGTTCCAGTTCGCCATTTTGGGCAATGATGTTCCGTACCTGTTCCTGGATCGCTTCCGGGTCTTTGTCGAAAACGGAGGTGTGGAGTTCGTCTGATTTGTTGCCGTTGAGCTTGTAGGCCAGTTGTGCAAAATACGGGTCACCGAATCGGTGGAACGCATCAACAGCGACTTCCAGATCGACAGAGACCATGCCCGGGTCGCCTGTTTTTCCGGTATCTCCAATGCGCGGGGTGTGCCAATGCCGCGCGGTGAGCAGGTACGGGGTGGCGTGCATTTTTTTGAAGCGTGGGTAGTCCCGGTAAAGGTCGTAGTCCCTGTGCTTCTTGCCGGCTTCGAGTATTTCGGCACACTGGCGGAAGTTGTTCATCCAGAGGAAGCTATAACTGGGTGAGGCTTCGTTGCCCACACCATCCCGGTCTACTTCGTTAATGAGGACGGCAGGAATGTGGCCTCCGCCCGATCCACCACGCCGTCCTGGCTCAAAGCACCAGTCCAGGGCCGGAGGGGAGTCCTGAGGGTCATCCAGGATAACGGCGGCCATGGCCATTGCGCTCTGGGTCATTCCTTCGTTGCCGCTGATGCGCCCGTCTTTGCAGGACGCAATAAACTCTCGCAGAAGGTTGGTTTCAATGTTTTCTCGGATACGTGCAATGCTGGATTTTTCGTTCCAGATTTTCCAGCGTGTGGCTTTTTCGGAGAGAAAGCGAACCAGTTCGTCGTCGTTTTTAATGCCTTCATATACCATGTCGTAGGCCTGGGCAAGGGATTTGGCTTTTCCGGTTTCCCAGATGCAGCCCACAATACGCCCTTTTCCGGATGAGCCATGGGAGTTGTACAGGTTCATTTTTGAATACGGTGTCAGGTCCATTTCCGGGTACACGTCTGCGATGCGGTCCAGAAGTAGAGCACCTTTGTGTGCGTACGCGGGATTTCCGGTAAGAAGATAGGCCCTGCCCAGGGCGGTGACGCCATTTGTGAGTTCTTGCCAGGTGCAGTAGTGGCTGTAATAGGCGATGAACCACCATCGGTTGCCTTCTGCATCTACCCAGCCGTGTCCATCGTCCACCGCGTAGGTGCGCTTCGGGTCGTTGAGATCGAGATGGTCTGCGTTGAAGAGCAGGGATTCGTCAGCGAGATCCCGGCGGAAAACACCACCGTCACCCAGGCCACTGTTGTGGAAAGCGCCGAAGTCATTTTTAGGCCAGATTTCATTGCAGGAAGGACATTCGAGTTTCCAGGGGCGTTCCAGAGAAACTTTCCAGGGGTAATTGCCAAAGCGGTACACTTCTCGTCCGCAGGAGGGACACCCCAGGTCCGGGTTGACATGGATGCCCCGTGGGATTTCCTGGCCGGTGACGAGATCCCAGAGCTCTTCGTCGGAGCGTTGCATCCACGGTTCGCAGGCTTTGAGGGTGCGTTCGAGTTCCTGTTTCGCCCAGTCGTAGCGTGTGACGTTTTCTCTGGCATTTGCAATTTGTTCTGGCGTGTAGAGGGAGGTACCATCTTTGGCAAATGCGTTGCGGGTGACCAAGCACATAATAAAAATGACGGTGAGACCAACAATCCAGCCCATCAGAGTTCTCCTTGTTTTCTCGATGTGGTTTCAATTCGTTTCTTTTTGTGTTTCTTTCTTCAAATAGCCCATTAGAATGTCTGGCCGGTTTGTGCTTACGCCGGTGACGCCGAGGCCAATCATGGCTTTTTGTTCGCGCAGGGTATCCGGGTTCCAGGCTCGCAAATCCAGGCCAGCTTCCAGGACCTGATCGACCATGCGAAGGCAGAGGTTGTTGTAGCGGATGCCAATGCCCTGTACGCCCAGACCGAGGGCGTGTTTGATGTCGTCTTCGGTGGGGTTGCTGAGAATGGCGCCAATGCGCAGGTCTGCATTCCGTTTGCGTACGCGTTCGATTCGGTCCATGTGGAAGGAGGTGAAGAGGACTTCTTCGGCCATGTCGTGTTTGAGTACGGTGTCCACAGCGGCATCTTCAACGCCTGCACCTTTGAGTTCGCACAGGAGTCCGACGTTGCCTTTGACGGTTTTCAGGACCTCGTCAAAAGTGGGCACCTGCAAACCGTCTCCGGCATCCAGGCCCCGAATGGTGTCGAAGTCCAGGTCCCGGATGCGGCCGGTATGGTTCGTGGTGCGGTCCACGGTTTCATCGTGCATGACAATCAGGTGGTTGTCGCGGGTGAGGTGTACGTCGCATTCTGTGTAGTCCACGCCAAGATCGATAGCGTACTGGAAGCTTTTGATTGTGTTTTCCGGGACGACGCCTGCCGCGCCTCGGTGTCCAACGACGTAGATCATGGTAGGGGCTCCTTCAAATGCAGGTGATTTTTTTATTGGCCGCAGGGGCGCGGTACCCGCGCCCGATTTTCAATACCAGGATCTTATTTTACCAGGTCCGGCGATAGGTTTGCCTGTTTGAGCGCTGATGCAAGCCGCTGGCCTGTGAGCGGTTTCATGTCGGGTCCCCAGGGTTGGATCAGGCGAACCTTCTTGAGGGCCCGGATGCAGTCCGGCAGATCAAATTCTTTCAGTACGCCGGGTAGAAAGCTGGCGTGTGGCCAGGAAACAAGGGGTACCTGTGCCCAGGCGTGAAATGAAAGAGGGCCGTTTTTGAGTGTGGTGGAAGAAACATTTTCGTGTAGAAGGCTACCGAAGAGGGCCAGGATTGCGCCCTGTCCGCGCCCGTAGAGATGGATGTGGCGAGCGCCTTCTTTGCAGAGGAGGTCCATTGTGGCGAGGAGGTCGTGGACCCGGCGGCCCAGGTAGCTTTCGCCCAAAAGCAGACCGTAGCCAGTGTTCATGTAGTCTATGCCATAGGCCTGGAAGAAGTCGGCACCTCCATCGTCGGGCATGGATTCGCCAAGGCCACGTACGTCCAGGGCGTAGAGCGGATGCTGTTTTTTGAGGGATGCGGCCAGGGTGTCGGTTGCAAGGTCTTCTTCGGCAGAGGTGTGTGGCAGGTAGAGGTGGACATCGGGTTCTACGTCCAGCGTGACGCTGTGTAGGGTATGGAGGTGTTTGCGCAAGATGGCGCGGATGGAGTTCTCGGTTTCAATGGCATACCGGGCTACTCGATTGCCGTTGGCCTGGATGGGGCGCAGGACACGGTAGTGTGGTACTGAACTTTTTTCGGGCAGGGTCAGAAGTTTCGGTAAGCGATTTTTAAGGTCAGAATTCGAAAGCTTTTTGCGTTTCCCTGCGAGCACATCGGCTTTTTCAGCGATGAGGTCGAAGATGGGGATTGCACCTGCGGGGATGACCTCGCCTTTGGGTGTGACGAGGAGTTTGTCTCCCAGGTCTTTGGGACGGGCGACTTTTTCCACTGGGCCTGTTCCGGCATGTTTGGCGAAGAAATCGACCATGGCTTCCTGGTTGTGTATGGAGTAACCGTGGC
>JAQCGA010000480.1 GCA_027619145.1 bacterium
GTGCCCTGGTTGGCGGCGGTGAAGTAGATCCATTTGCTGTCTGGTGACCAGGTGGGCGAACCTGCGCGGCGGTCCAGTGTGCGGGAGAGGTTGTGGGGTTCTCCTCCTGCGGCAGGTACGATGTAGATTTCGGTGTTGCCAGCAGGGCTGTCTTTGGAGGTGTTGCCCCGGTCCGAGGCGGCGCAGGCGATCCATTTGCCGCAGGGTGACCAGGCCGGGGTAAATTCTGGGCCGGGCGTGTCTGTGATGCGGCGGATTTCTTGAGATTGGATGGAGACGGCGAAGAGGTCGTTGTTGGCGTTGTTGTCCCAGTCTCCGGTGCGGTTGGAAACGAAGGCGATTTCTGCGCTGTCTGGAGACCAGGAGAGGGAGTGGTCGTCCTGGTTTCCATTGGTGAGCTGTACGGGGTCGCCTCCGCTTACCGGGACGAGCCAGATGTGGGTGGGACGGTTGGGGTTGAATCCGCCGGACCATTTGAAGAAGGTGCGTTCTACAATGCGCATGTCGGTGGCGGGTTTGAGTTCTTCGTCTTCCACGTTGCCGCGCGAGATACAGGCGATCCATTTTCCGCAAGGTGACCAGGTGTGGTTGTTGTCTGCCCAGAGTGCGCCGCCCAGGCCTGCTTTGAAGGAGGTGAGTTGCCGGGCTTCGCCGCCGCGCGAGAGATCCAGGAGCCAGATCTGAGAGTTGCCGGTGCGGTTGGAACGGAAGGCGATCTTTGTTCCGTCTGGAGACCAGCGGGGGACGCTGTCGTTTTTGTCGCCGTGGGTAATGCGGCGGGGCTTACCTCCTTCGATGGAAAGGAGGTAGATGGCGGTGTTGTTCCGATTGGCTTCCAGGTCTGTTTGTGAGACAACGAAGGCGATGCGCGTGCCGTCTGGAGAGGGTTGTGGGTCGGAGATATTCTGGATGGAGAAGAAGTCTTTGGGAGTCGTGGGAGTTTTCATAGGGAATTCTCCGGGGGCCCTCACCCGCCACGCGGGAGAGGGGCCGACAGGGGGGTGCAGAGACCAGCGTTTGTGGTGGAGAGGAGGTTGGCCTGGCAACGGGATTCTATGAAGCCGGTTCTGCTTTTTGGGCGATGTTGATGTTGAGTTCGAAGGCGCTGGTGGGTACGGTGACGCCCCAGGTTTCGAGGACTTCGGGGTGAATTTCTCCAATGAGGCCAAAGACCTGTCCGTCTTTCCGGATTTCGCCGGCGCGGCCGGGGAGGAAGCTGGGGTGTTCTACGGGTGTGAGCGTGTAGTCCACTTTGAGGTAATAGGCGAGGGCTTCGAGGTGACTCTGGATGCCGGAGAGGCTGGCTTCGGCGTGGGCTTCCAGGGCGGCCAGACGAATTTCGGTGCGGGTACCGTGCAGTTCATCGGGTGCAGGAACGGCCACTTCGCCCACTTCGAAAATGTGATGCGGGTACGGTGCCCGGCGGGAGCCGCTTTCTACGCGTAGCAGGCCAGGGAGAAGCGAGTTGCGCACGGCGCTGTAGTATTCGGACATGGGGTTGGCAATTTCAACGATTTCTGCATCCGGGTTGCGCATGCGCGATGCGAGGTCTTCGCGGGATGTGAGGATGGGAAGGAAGAGTTCCTGAAAGCCGCAGCCGACCATGAGGGCGCGGAAGCGGTCTGAGAGGTCTTCCTGGGGTGCGGATTTGCCAATGGTGAAGTCGCGCGGCATTTCGGGTTCAAAGGCTTCGTAGCCTACGGCGACAATGACGTCTTCGATGAGGTCCACGGGGTGTAAAATGTCGTCCCGGTAGGGTGCGGGTTGTGCGCGGACGCGATCTTTTTTCATGGCGAGGTTGTGGTAGCCCATGCATTCGAGGGCAGAGACAATGCGTTCGGGGTCCAGGTCTCCGCCTACAATGTTGTGGATTTGATCCAGGTTGACCTCGAGGGGAGTGGTCATGTCCACGGGGCATTGCAGGGTGCGGCCACGGGGCGTGTCATATGGATAGGTGACTGTGACGGGCAGGATGCGGCCGCCCCGGTCTGCCATGTTGACGGCCATGATGGCAATGGTAAGGAGGACGGCATCCAGTTCGGTGCCGGTGGCTTCGCAGAAGAGAAAGCTGTCGCCTACTTCCACACGGCCGAGGGTCTGGCTATTGATCACTGGCGGCATGGAGAGGACTTCACCCCGGCTGTCGCGCAGGAGCGGGAAGCGGTCTTTTCCGTCCAGGAGGTGGGCGTAGATTTTGCCTGTGGGGTGCTCGTGGAGGATTTGATGCAGGGTCATTTCTGCGTGGAATTCGAGGGGGACGAAGGAAGTTTCGTTTGGGTCCACGGCTTCGTACCGGACCGGGAAGACAATGTCTGAGGCGTCGTAGATGCCAATGGCGACGGTGCTGCGGCCCCGGCCGTACCCGTCTGCGAGTTTTTCCTGGGCTTCGATGAGTTGTTCCAGGGCGGCTTCGTCTATATGGATGCCTTCGCAGGCAAATGCGGCCACGTAAGGGCGGATGGATTCCAGGTTTGGGTCCACGTGGAGCTCGCGATTTTCGGGATTTTTTTCCGTGAAAAACGGATAAGACTCGTGGCGGCCGTTACGATAGCCTTTCAGGTGGCGGGCCAGGCCTTCGGAGCACCAGAGGTCCGGGCGGTTGGTGTCTTTGAGCTGGATGCGCAGGTGGGTGTCGTCTTCTACTTTGACTTCGGCCTTGGCGGTTTCGAGGGCACGTTCGAGCTCGGGCAGGTCGTAGGTTTGCCCGGCGAGGCGTTCCAGGTCTTCTTTGAGGACGGAGATGGTGGGCATGGGGTATCCTTTAAAATTCGGCGAAATGAATACAGAAATTATCAATTATCAATTGGCAATCATCAATTGACAATTTTCCCTTCCCCTGAAAGCAGAGACGGAAGATGAGGGTTACCGTTCGTTGCGGACGAATTCCAGGTCTGAACTGAAGAGGTCGCGGATGTCGTTGATGCCCAGAGCGACCATGGCCATGCGGTCTACGCCCAGGCCCCAGGCGATGACGGGTACGTCCACGCCCAGGGGGCGGGTGAGTTCGGGGCGGAAGAGTCCGGCGCCGCCCAGTTCAATCCAGCCCAGGGTGGGGTGTTTGGCCTGGAGTTCTACCGAAGGTTCGGTAAACGGGAAGTAGTCCGGGACGTAGCGGACGGCTTCGGCCTGTGCAATTTCGAGGGCGAAGAGTTTGAGTAATCCGAGCAGGCTGCGGAAGTTGATGGATTCGCCCAGAACAATGCCTTCTACCTGGAAGAAGTCCGCGGCGTGTGTGGCATCCACGTCATCGTGACGAAAACATCGGGCAATGCCAAAGTACTTCCCTGGAATGTTGGGGCCAGCGGCCAGGGCGCGGGCCGAGAGTGCGGTGCCCTGGCTGCGCAGGAGCAGGCGCTGGGATCGCTTTGGATCGAAGGGGTAGCGCCAGCCGCGTGAACCGGTGTCTCCACCGGTGCTATGGGATTCGCCCACACGGGAGAAGAAGGGTTCTTCGGGTTCACGGGAGTGTGTGGGATTTTTGATGTAGTAGGCGTCGTGGATGTTGCGTGCGGCGTGGAACTGGGGCATGAAGAGGGCGTCCATGTTCCAGAATTCGGATTCGACCAGGGGGCCTTTCATTTCTTCAAAGCCCAGCGAGAGGAGTTTGCGGCGCACGCCGTCCAGATATGCACGGTAGGGGTGACGCCGTCCAATGAGGATGCGTGGCGGTTTGATGCTGAGGTCATACCTGCGGAAGGAGACACCTTTCCACGCGCCGGATTGAATCATTTCGGGCGTGAGGCGCGAGACCTCTTCCCCTGTGAGGTTGGCGTCCAGGATGCCGCGCAGGGTTTCTTTGCCCGAGGGTGTGAGGGCGTAGGTGCGCAGGATCTGTTCGTCCACTTTGACGGGTGCTTTGCCTTTGCCGCGTTTGTGTGTTTTTTCCTGGATGTACGCCTGGATGTCTTCGGGGAAGTCTTGAAGGCCGATAATGGATTCTTTGCCGGCTTCCTGAAAGGGACCGAAGAGTTCCGGGATGAGC
>JAQCGA010000481.1 GCA_027619145.1 bacterium
TTTTTAATTTAAGTGGAATTTTGTTGATTTATCCGATCCGGGTGATCCGACAGATTCCGATCCGGTTGGCCCGGGGATTGGCAGAATTGACGAGCCGTTCCAGGGGGCTGGCTGTTGTCTATATCGTGCTGGTTTTTTATGTGGTTCCCGGCGTGGTTGTTTTGTTCTGGAGGTGAGCGATTTATGTTGAAAAATATATGGAAGGGTAAAAAGACGAGCGGGTTGATTTACGAAGCCCTGGAAGAGACCTGCCGCATGCTGAAGCAAGAAGAAGGCATGTTCCACGCTGCTTGTACTGCGCTCTTAGCAGGCGAAGAGCCTGGTGTGGACGTGGTGCACGAAGATGAAGATATTGACGTGGGTGAACGGATGGTACGCCGGCTGGTTTTTGAGCACCTCACGTTGAATCCGGACCGTGAGTTGCCTACCAGTCTGGTTCTGTTGAGCATTGTGCACGACGTAGAACGTATTGGCGATTATACCAAGAGTCTTTTGCACTTGAGCCGGTGGCGTTCGGAAGGTTTTGATGCGGCTCAATATGCCACGGCGTGCAAAGAGATTCGGGTACTAATTGACCCCATGTTTGGGAAGGCATTGGCGGCCTTGCGGGAAAGTGATTCTACGCTGGCTCGGGAAGTGATGCGGGAACACAAGGAAATCAAAACGCGTACCAACCGTCTCATCGAGTCCATTTTACAAGATAAGGACGGGGGGCAGGCGAATGTGATTTGCAGCATTGCTACGCAGTTTTTGAGGCGTATCAGTGCGCACCTTTCAAATATTGCTTCGAGTATTGCAAATCCGTTTGACCGGATGGGCGGAGAAGAATCGTAAGAGGTTTTCTTGCATGATCGCTATTCGGGGAATCCTATGAATGGGAAAATCTTGCTGGTTGAAGACGAGCCGGACATTCTGGAAATCATCCGGTATAACCTGGATCAGGCCGGATTTTCTGTTGTATGCACGGAGGATGGCGAGGCTGGCCTGGAGGCTGTGCAGAAAGAATTGCCAGATTTGATCGTACTGGACTTGATGTTGCCAGGCATTGATGGGTTGGAAGTTTGCAAGGTACTGAAGCAGCATGTGGAGACGCGGGAAGTGCCTATTTTGATGTTGACGGCCCGCGTGGAAGAAGTGGATCGTATTGTGGGGTTGGAACTGGGTGCAGACGATTATATGGCGAAGCCGTTTTCTGCTCGGGAACTGGTGCTGCGCATTCGGGCAATTTTGCGGCGGTCCAAAGCGCCCGAGCCCGAAGCAAGTGACCGGTTGCGAATTGGGGGGGTGACCATTGATCTGGCGGCGCATCGGGTGTATATAAACGGCGAGGCGCTTGACCTGACAACTACCGAGTTCAACCTGCTGGTTACGCTGGTGGAACGGCGTGGGCGCGTACAGTCTAGAGAGAATTTGCTACATTCGGTTTGGGGATACGAGTACGGCGGATACGGACGTACGGTGGACACGCATATTCGACGGTTGAGAGAAAAACTGGGCGAAGAAAGCCGTATGGTTGAGACGGTACGAGGCGTGGGTTATCGTTTTCGCTCGGAGGTTTCTTGAGATGCGTTTGCACTGGAAGCTGATGTTGACCTATGCTTGTGTAATTGTCATGGTCATGGTATTTACACATCTCTATCTGGCGCGGGCGATGCATGAGTTTCTGGTGGGGCAATTGGAAGAAATGCTTGCACGTGAGGTTCGGCTGACGGGCGCTTATCTAACACAGAGTTTATCGGGCGAAGGTGCTTCTGATCGCCTGGACGGTTTTGCAGATCTGGTAGGGCAGCGTCTGGAAGTTCGCGCAACGATTATTGATGGGAGCGGGCGGGTGTTGGGCGATTCGGACGTTTCTCTGGAAGATTTGCCTGGGGTAGAAAACCATGCCGATCGTCTGGAGGTTCGGGAAGCCTGGCAGGGGCGGGTAGGGCGTAGCATGCGTCGTAGCGATACCGTGCAGAAAGAGATGCTCTACGTAGCGGGTGTGGTTCCTGGGCTGGGCGACGGGCGGACGGTAGTGCGCCTGGCCATGCCCTTGGAGGATGTGGGCGAAGTTCGGTCGCGTGTCAACCAGGTGATTTGGATTGCGACGGTGCTGGGGTTGGTGTTCGCTCTGGTTCTGTCGTATGGAAGCGCTCGTTTTGTTTCCCGGCCCATTGAGGGGATGACACGGGTTGCCCGCCGAATGACCGCAGGCGATTTTTCGGAAACGGTTCTGGTTCCCGAATTCTCTTCATTGGAACTACGTGATCTGGCCGGAGCGCTGAACGAGATGCGCCGACAAATTCAGGAACGTGTTGAACAGATTACGATTGAAAAGTCCAGACTGGAAGCTGTGTTGGCCAGCATTACCGAGGGCATTCTGGTTACTTCGCGGGATGGTCGCGTACAGATGGCGAACCGGGCTTTTGACAAATTGTTTGGAGCCACATTACCCACGCAGGGGCGAATGCCTGTAGAATTGATCCGGAACGGAGAGGTACAGGAAACCATTGATCAGACGCTGCAAAGCGGAGAAGCCGCAACGCAGAGAATGACCATGTCCGGGGTGCCCGAGCGGCATTTTGATGTACACGTGGCCCCTATTCTACAGGAGCATGCATGCATTGGCGCGGTTACTGTATTCTACGACATTACTGAGCTGTATCGCTTGGAACGGGTTCGGAAGGATTTTGTGGCCAATGTGTCCCACGAACTCCGCACCCCGATGACAGCGATTAAAGGGTGTGCAGATACCCTGGCTGGCGGGGCACTTGCCGATCCTTCTGCTGCAGAGCGATTCGTGCAGACCATATTGACGCATACGGACCGTCTCCAGTTGCTGTTGGACGATTTGCTGGACCTTTCCCGCCTGGAGTCTGGTAAACTGGATCTCGTGATTGAGGCCTGCCGGATCCGGGATGTGGTAGGTCTGGCTGTGAGTTCGGTGAAGCAAACTGCCGATGAGAGAAAGATTGCCCTGGATGTGCGTGTGCCCGAAAATTTGCATGCGCACTGCGATGCTAAGTTGATTGTACAGGCGGTAATCAATTTGTTGGACAATGCGGTGAAATACACTCCTTCTGGTGGGCATGTGGTGGTGCTGACCCGGCAGGTTGAGGAGGGAGAAGTTGGTGGTGAAGGTCGTTCTACTTCAGCCCTGGCACCTCTGGTTGTACCGGAAGATCGGGACGGAACAGGCGCACTGCGGAACAAAAATCAGTCTCGTTTTGTTCTGGAGGTGGTAGATACGGGGATTGGAATTTCCTCGGATGCATTGCCTCGGGTTTTCGAGCGGTTCTACCGGGTGGACAAAGGACGGTCCCGCAGCATGGGTGGTACCGGATTGGGGCTGTCGATTGTGCGCCATATTGTAGAGGCGCACGGCGAACGGGTGTATGTGAAGAGCGAACTGGGCAAAGGGTCTACGTTCGGGTTTACGCTGCCCGTGGCATAGGTTATGCGTAAACCCGGCAGGGAACAGCTACAGGCCAGGTTTGTTCACCGGAAGTTTGTGAGGATGTAACATAGATGTAACATGAATTGTGTATTTTCTGATTTATTCGGGTGGTAAACTTTTTTGAGAGAAGCAGGATACAGAATTTTGAACGACAGGAGATCGAAAAATGCCCAGAAAAAACGGCAGGAAGCAACCATTGAGAAAGCGCGTATATTTTAAGCTGGAGAATCAGGAAGCCGAACACGTAGCGTTGGCTGGAAGTTTTAATGAGTGGGATCCCGAGGCCCGGGTACTGAAACGCGGCGAAGAGGGAGTCTGGAGGACGTTTCTTTCTCTGGAGCCGGGGGTATACCAGTACAGATTTGTTGTGGATGGGCAGTGGCAGAACGACCCGGAGGCCAGCGTGGTTTCCAATCCGTTTGGCACTACAAATAACGTGCGGATGGTGGGATAAATGCATGGGCTGTATTTCTCTTTGTGGAGCGGACGGACGCCATTGCAGTTTCTGGTAGGGGTCATCCGGATTCGGGTATTGTTTA
>JAQCGA010000482.1 GCA_027619145.1 bacterium
GCGTATGCAACGCCTTTTCCAGCCCTTCCAACCGATCCACCGCCGCCTGGTAATTTGCCTCCAAATCACCGTCTGTATGCACATTGGAAATCAAATGAATCTTGTGCTGCACGTTGTCAAACCCCAGCAACGTATCAAAAAACAACAACACAATATCGTCCATTCCCAAATCGTCCAGCGCCGTCTCCGGAATATCTTCTATCAACCGAATTGCATCATACCCCACATATCCCACAGCCCCTCCCGTGAACCGGGGCATTCCCGCCACGTGCACCGAACGATACCGCCGCAACAACCCGCGCAACGCCTCAATCGGATCCCCCTCCTCCACCCTCGTCTCACCCTGCTTCAAATCCGTAACCTCGAATCGCTTCCCCCGCGACCGAAAAATCAAAAACGGCTCCACGCCCAGAAAACTGTACCGACCAATTTTCTCGCCCCCCTCCACGCTCTCCAAAAGGAAGCTATACGGGCTTCTGGAACGAATCTTCATATAGGCCGAAACCGGCGTCTCCGTATCGCCCAGAATCGCCCGGGATACGGGCACCAGACCGCCCGATTTTGCCAGTGTTTTCAACGTCTGTAAATTGGGCTGAATCACATGCGCCTCAATCAAGGTAAATACAGGAATTCCCACAAGATACGTTGCTATAATAAGCGATTTTTCAAGGTTTTGTCAAGCGCAAAGAAAAAGGCCGTGAGCGTATGCCCACGGCCTCTCAAACACGGCTTCGGTCCCCTTAATGGGGCGGGCATACAACGATCTTGCGCACCGGACGATAATACCACCCAAAACGATCAAAAGAACCGCGCCAGAAATAGCCGTTGTATGCCGAAATAGTCACGTTCAAAGTCTCCAGAAATCAAATTTACAACATCAGGAATGATAAAGATTACAAAATCCCAGAGACAGTGTCAAGCAGTTTCTACCAGTTTTCTGCATTGATTTTAAATACAACCGAACGCTCCTGGCCATCGGAGTTAAACGCGAGACACGTTTTTGATTTTGTGCACCGCTTTGCTTTTACAAGCAAGTGCAATCAACGTGTCAGTGCCTGAAGCAATTCGACGCCAGTATCGGCCCATCGCCCTGCGGTTCCTTTTGGCGCACGAGCATGCCTGCAAAGCCTGGCCTCATAGCTTCCCTCATCAATTGCCTGATCCGTTGGTACGTAACCAATGGAGCCATTCGCCAGCCCCACAACCATGGTCGGGGCCAGAGGAGACTGGGCCTTAATGTCCAGCCCAACCTCGGCAAACACCTCTCCGTGCAACCCAACAATCCCCAGATCCCCAATCCGCATCGCCTGCACAGGAATGTCCCACTCCGGCGCACTTTCATTCAGAAGAACGATCTCTCGCGCATAGACCCACTCCCTGTCGCCCCAGTCCTCACCGGACGCATACAATTGCCTGGCCGAAGCAAGTTCCTCAACAGTCGGTTTCCTTGGGCAGAAAGGAATCTGCCTCAAAACAGCACCCAGGGTAATATCCGACGTAAAGTCATCCTCTCGCAGCAAATTCCATTGTTTCCAGGCCTCTGCAGCTACCACATTCCCCACCCGCTCCATCTCGCTATAGGCATGGGAAGGACGCCTGGCCGGACGAGAAAAATCGTTGTTGTTGATGTCCCCCTGGCATCCGTTGGACATCATCGCAACAAACTCTGCCCCGGCCATCTGCTGGAGAGCCGCGCAAAAAACACCGAAATAGTCAGCCGACACCCAGTTCATCTGAGACGAACCCACGTAATGCAGTGCCAGATTCGCATACACCGCAACAGGCCGCCGTTCCGTTAACTCACGGACCACCAGCAGACCCAACTGAGGATCCGTAGGCCCCACCGATCTGATTTTATCCGGATTCCCGTACCCCGGATTCGTAAGAATCGAACCATCTTTCATGAGCCATCGGCGGTTATGGACCTCTTCCGCACAGTTCCCCGACGCGTATGCAACCTCGGCGGGCACCTGGTCACGGACGGCCATGAGCATCGCATCGGCAATCTTCGGAATAAGAGATTCCGCGTACTCTGGCTCATCGGGCGTACCCAATGCGCCCACTGCGCTGGGTGCCGTGTGTGTATGCGTAGGAGATATCAATACGTGATCGGGTGGAATTCCGGTCTGCTCATAAACCCGAGCCTTGGCAGCCTCAATCACACGAACTGGTATGTCAATCAGATCACAGGTGATCAGCCCCAGAGTCGTTTCATCGTCACTTAGCGCAATCGCTCTCACATACAGTTCGTCGTGGATACGATCAGCCGTCCGATCTTGAAAATAACCAACAAGATGACATCCCAGATTCGGCGTAATATTTGTCTTTGCAGCTCCCGCCTTCAACATTCCCACCGGCACCATCCTTCCTTTTATACGTGCGTATGCCTGCTATCGCACAAAAATCTCTCTCCATACACGCAAACCCGTCCAATCCGCAGGCGGTTGGAAAAATCGCATCGCAAATAGGAATTTATTCTTCTACAATATGCCGCCATCTCTCACGCCCTGTCAAGCCCGAAACCACGCCGGGGGTTCCACACGCTTTGCCACCTCCCTTAGCGCGCCCCTCAATTCCCCATTTCTATTTCTACACTTGCGTAAATTTATGTTTTCTGGTATATTATGAAGTCTCAAGTAGTTTCCCCGTTTCAACCTACCGTGATTTTCAGCGTCACTCCTCGGCAATTCAACCTGTTTTGAGCATCCCGAGAGCCGGTCGCCGTAGATCCCGGGCAACCAAGACAGGAGTAGTATGAATTCGTTTAAGCAGCTTTCCCTCCATTCCTCTATCCTCCAGGCACTTGCCGAAGAAGGATACCAGGAACCCACCCCCATCCAGCTGGCCGCCATTCCCGAAGTGCTCGCAGGCAAAGACTTGCTTGCAACCGCACAAACCGGAACCGGCAAGACAGCGGCATTTGCATTGCCCATGTTGCACCTGCTCAAAGAACGGAGCGACCGCAGCATCAAGCATCTGCGTGCGCTCATCCTCACCCCCACGCGGGAACTCGCGTTACAAATTGAGGAAAACTTCCGCGCCTACGGACGCCATCTGTCCCTGCGCGCCACCGTTGTGATGGGTGGTGTAAACCAGGGCGCTCAGGTAAAATCCCTCCGGCGAAACCCGGACATTCTCATTGCCACACCGGGCCGCCTACTCGACCTGATGGACCAGGGGCATATTCGTCTGGACCGGATCGAAATGTTCGTTCTGGATGAAGCAGACCGCATGTTGGACATGGGCTTTATCAAAGACGTGCGCCAGATTGCGTCCGAACTGCCCTCCAACAGGCAAACGCTCTTTTTCTCGGCTACCCTCTCAGATGAAATCATGGGCCTCGCATCCGGCATTCTGCACAAGCCGGCAAGAGTCTCGGTTACACCTGCAGCCTCTGTGGCCACAAACATTGCGCAGAAAGTTCTCTTTGTAGATCAGGCCAACAAGCGGGAACTCCTCACCGGAATTCTAAAGGGCAAAGAGATTCTTCGTGCGCTGGTCTTTACCCGCACCAAACACCGGGCAGATCGGATTATGAAACAGCTCACCCGGAGCGGGATTCCATCTGAAGCCATTCACTCCAACAAAAGCCAGAACGCGCGTCAAAAGGCCCTGGCCGACTTCGACCGTGGCCGCGTCAAAGTGCTTGTGGGCACAGACATTGTCTCCCGCGGCATCGACGTGGACGGCATCTCGCACGTCATCAACTACGAAATGCCCAACGATCCGGAAAGCTACGTGCACCGCATTGGCCGTACCGCACGTGCCGGAGCAGCCGGCATCGCATTGTCATTTTGCGACGCACAAGAACTTCCTATGCTCAAAGGCATTGAAAAACTCACCCGGTCTTCGCTTCCTATTCTGGAAGACCACCCGTTCCACTCTGAAACCATTGCGGCCTTAAGTGCCCGCAACGGCTTCTCTTCCGGCACAAACGGCAACAGCCGTTCCCGGCAAGAGGGAGGACGATC
>JAQCGA010000483.1 GCA_027619145.1 bacterium
GAGCGGAACAACAGCTGTCGCGGCAGTGCGACTCAATAGACGCTTTATTGGATTTGAGGCTGTTCCCGAATTCCATGCAGGCTCGCTCCAACGGTTAGAGGGGGAAGCTGGTATACAACACACTCCGGAAACGAACCCGCTCGAGCCAGTATTTTTCGAGAAATCGAAGCAAGAGCATGGAAGGCAGCCGTCGTAATTAGGAGCGATTGAAGAACACTGAGCTTCTTCTGACGTCATTCTGCCGACGAGTTTTTAGTATTCTTCAGACACCTTCACTTGTACAGTAAAAAATTTATGGCGACCGAACAAGCTCGTACACAGACAAGTGCAGACCGGGTCCAGCCCCAGGCCGTGGAAGTAGAGAAGGCGGTGCTGGGTGCTATGCTGATTGACAACGGTGCCATCAGCAGTGTGGTGGAAGTGCTGGGTGACGAGTCTGCATTTTATCAGACTGCACACCGGAAGATCTACGCGGCTGTTCTGTCGCTTTATGAACGGAGCGAACCGGCAGACCTGGTAACCCTTACCGAAGAGTTGAACCGGCGCGGTCAACTGGAAAGTGTGGGGGGCGCGGCATATATTGCCGGGCTGGCTGGCGAGATGGCCACGGGTGCCAATGCGGAATACCACGCCAAAATTGTGCAGGAACGGGCGCTGCGCCGGCGGCTGATTGATGCGGCAACCCAGACGATTGCAGAGAGCTACGAAGATACGGAAGATGTTAAAGAGGTCATTGACCGGGCAGAGCAACGCGTGTTCCGGATTGCCGAAGGCGAAATGGGCAAGGGCATCGTTTCTGTGGAATCTGTGCTCGCCGATACCTTTGCAGCGATCGAACGTGCGCATCAGAACCCAGGTTCGTTAACGGGTGTGACCACCGGGTACACGGATCTGGATGAGATTACGGCAGGTCTGCAACCGTCGGACATGGTCATTCTGGCGGCGCGACCGTCGATGGGCAAGACAGCGCTGACGCTTTGCATGGCCCGCAATGCGGCCGTGAAATCCAAAACAGCGGTACTCTACTTTTCGTTGGAAATGTCCGTCCAGCAACTTGTCATACGCCTGCTTTGCGCGGAGGCGCGGGTGAGTTCTCACCGCTTGCGCACCGGGCGGCTTTCGGACGAAGAGTGGCAGCGGCTTTCGGCGTGGACGGGCAAGCTGGCGGAGGCCGCCATTTATATTGATGATACACCCGGAATCAGTATTCTGGAGTTGCGGGCCAAGGCCAGAAGAGCCAAGTCTGAATTTGACATTGGTCTTATTGTCATTGATTATTTGCAGTTGATGACGGCCTCGGATCGTACGGATAACCGGGAGCAGGAAATTGCGCGCATTTCGCGTTCCGTTAAAGCGTTGGCTAAAGAATTGGATATTGCGATCATTGCCTGTGCTCAGCTTTCTCGGGCAGTGGAGTCCCGGACAGACAAGAGGCCGATGCTGTCTGATTTGCGAGAATCGGGTTGTCTGCGGGAGAGTACGCGGATTTTGCGCAGAGACACGGGCGCGTGGGTTAGTTTGGGTGAACTCTACCGATCCGGCGCGCGCGAGATTCCGATTTGGACGCTGGATGATCGCTGGAGACTGGTCCCTGGACACATCACCCACGTTTTTTCCAGCGGAGAGAAAATGGTTTACCGGCTGAGTTTGCGAAGCGGCCGGCAGATTGATGCAAGCGCCAACCACCCATTTCGGGTGCTGGATGGCTGGCGGCGGCTGGATGCTCTCCGCCCAGGAGACCGGATCGGGGTTTCACGCAGCTATCTGGGCGATCCGGAGCACCCTGAAAAAATGAGCGACGATCGAATTATTCTGCTTGGACACCTGATTGGGGATGGGTGTTACGTGGCCCGTCAGCCGTTGCATTATACGAATGCGGACGAGGCCTGTGTTGCGCTGGTGGAGCAGTCCGCCCGGGCCGAGTTTGATGTGGTGCCCCGGCGGGTTCGACAGGAAACCTGGCAGCATCTTTATTTGAGTGCAGGGTACCGGTTGACACACGGTCGCCGGAATCCGGTTGCCGCCTGGTTGGATGAACTTGGGATTTACGGTCAACGGTCCGGTGAGAAGACGGTTCCGGAAGTCATTTTCCGTCTGCCTCAGCGGCAGGTAGCCCTGTTCCTCAAACATTTGTGGACGACCGATGGATGCGTGTTTCTCGATCCGGACCGCGGGCGCTGTACGATCTACTACGCCAGCAAGAGCCGGGAACTCGTTGAGCAGGTACGGCATCTACTGCTTCGGTTTGGGATCAACGGCAGAATTAAATCGAGCCGAAAAGCACATTGCGATCCGGGATATCAGGTATATATTTACGGTCGAGATGAGCAGATTCGATTCCTGAAACGGATTGGTGTGTACGGCGTGAAACAGGACGAAGCCGATGCCGCGATTCGGTTTTTAGAAGCACAGACGACAAATCCCAACTGCGATGTGGTTCCAAAGGAAGTGTGGGAACGGGTCCGAAAAGCAAAAGATCGCCTTGGAGTTTCCTGGCGTGCGTTTGCCGAGGCATTGGGGATGAGCTATTGTGGTTCCACGTTGTTTAAACACGGCGTTGGGCGAGACCGATTGGCGAGGATTGCAAAGATCGTTTCCGACGAGACGCTGTCTGCACTTGCTGGGTCTGATGTGTACTGGGACGAAGTGGTTTCCGTGACCGAAATTGGCCGGGAAGAGGTGTTCGACGCGACGGTGCCGGAGACGCACAATTTCGTGGCTGAGGATATTTTCGTTCACAATAGCATTGAGCAGGACGCGGACGTGGTCATGTTTCTGTACCGCCCCGAGGTGTACGGCATTCCAGATGAAGAGGGAAACCCGCAGGACGGTGTGGCCGAGATTATTATTGGGAAGCAGCGCAACGGTCCTACCGGCAGCGTATTTTTGACCTGGGTTGGAGATTACGGGAGGTTTGAGGAACCGGAAATCTACCGGGACGAGCCGTTTTAATATGGCCAAACTTCGCACACGTTATGTTTGTCAGAGTTGTGGCGCAGAAGCGTCCCGGTGGTTTGGCCGTTGTACCGGGTGTGGAGAGTGGAGTACGTGTGTGGAGGAGTCTGAAACGCCTGCAGGTACTTCAAGCCGGAAAACGGCTGCTGCGGTGAAGGCGAATCCTCCCGTGCCTATTACAGAGGTGGATGGAAGCCTGGAAGACCGGATTCTGACGCGGATTGGTGAGTTGGACCGGGCTCTGGGAGGGGGAATTGTACCGGGTGGCGCGGTGCTGGTGGGTGGAGATCCGGGGATTGGGAAATCCACGCTGTTGTTGCAGGCTGTGTCTCAACTGGCGTTAGATGGAATGCGGGTGCTTTATGTTTCGGCCGAGGAATCTTTGGCCCAGACAAAGATGCGGGCGCAGCGGGTGGGTGCACTGGCCGATTCGCTATATCTGGTGGCAGAATCCAATCTAGAGTTGATTTGCGGGTATATTGGTGAATTGCAGCCGGTGGCGGTGGTTGTGGACTCGGCACAAACCATTTATCTGCCAGATCTCACCAGTGCACCGGGAAGTGTGAGTCAGGTTCGGGAATGTGCGGCACGGCTGGTTTCATTGGCGAAGCGGTCTGGAACAGCGGTGTTTCTGGTAGGGCATGTGACCAAAGAAGGTACGGTGGCCGGGCCCCGGGTGCTGGAGCATCTGGTAGATACCGTCTTGTATTTGGAAGGGGAACGCCACGGGGCGTACCGGATTTTGCGGGCGGCCAAGAATCGCTTCGGGTCTATTTTAGTTAGTGGTATTTTTGAAATGCGCGACCTGGGGATGGTGGCGGTGGACAACCCCTCTCGGGTATTTTTGTCTGACGGAGAGACGGAAGGCCGGGGAAATGTAGTGGTTTGTAGCGTAGAAGGTACCCGGCCCATTCTGGTAGAAATCCAGGCGCTGGTGTCCAGTAGCAATTTCGGATATCCGCAGCGTGTGGCCACGGGTTTTGATATGCGACGGATGGCCATTCTGGTG
>JAQCGA010000484.1 GCA_027619145.1 bacterium
TTGGGGCATCCCAGGGTAATGAGGTTGACTTTGGGCATACGATCTCGGGTTGAAGGTGGCGAATGACGGCCCGGTCGAAAACTTCCGGGGCAGGCTCTTATGTGGTATAGGGCCAGGAGAAATGATCGGATAAGTAAGGGGTTTTGTCAAGGAGGAACATCTGTATTGTAGATGTTCCTCCTTGATGTCTGGCTTTCTTTGGGGCGTGTCGGGGCGGATCTTGGGGCGAGGAGGCCGGTATATTGCGCGGAAAGCCGTTTTTGAACCGAACCTAAAAAAGTCTTGCCTTTTTGCCCTAAGTCTGTATATTTCATCTTTCTATAGCTTATCGATTTCAGATTCGAGAGGGATCAGGAGGCAGAATATGGGAGCCAAGTGCGAGTTTTGCGGCAAGGCGGCGATGGTAGGCAACAGCGTAAGCCATGCGAAAAATAGGAAGAAGCGGCGTTTTAATCCCAATTTGAAGCGGGTCCGTGCAGTTGTTGACGGCACGCCCCAGCGGCTCAGGGTTTGCACCAAGTGCATCAAGTTGGGGCGTGTGTCCAAGCCCGCACCAGCAGGGATGCAATCGGCGGCATAATCCGTCTATTTTGTTGGAGACAAGGAACATACTCTGTTCCGGTGAAAACTCACCTTATGCGTTAAGGTGAGTTTTTTCTTGTAACCATTTTTGGACAAAGATATTTATGGATTATTTTCGAAGCAAACGATTTCTGGACACGCTAAAGGATTGGGAGACGGGCAATGCACCGCCCGGCCCGGTTGCGCATTATATGCCGCGTATGCGGGCATTGCTGGATCGGCTGGATCGACCGCAAGAACGGTTTCGGTCCATTATTGTAGGCGGTACGAACGGTAAGGGTACGGTGAGCAGTTTGCTTTCGGCGTTATTACGGGCATCCGGAAAACGTGTGGGGTTATACGGTTCTCCACATTTACATACGGTTCGGGAACGGATACAGATTGACGGGCAGGTGCTGGAGAAGGCGGTTTGGGCAGAAGGGTTGACGGAGTTGTATGAGCGGTCGCGGCTGTTCGAGCGAGAAGGATTTGGGGCGTTTACGCGGTTCGAGGCGCTGACGGCGCTGGCAGCCCATTTGTTTGCACAAGCCGGTGTGGAGTATGGAGTTTTTGAGGTGGGATTAGGGGGACGCTACGATGCGACGAATGCCTGGGACAGCGAGCTGGCTGTACTGACGCCGATTGGTCTGGACCACACGGCAGTGCTGGGGGAGACGCTGGAGGAGATTGCGGCCGAGAAGTTTGAAATTTCACGATCCGGACGTCCGCTGTTTACGGCTTTTCAGGCACCCAAGGTGAGGGCGTTTCTTCAGGCGCAAAGTACCGAACGTGGCGTGGATTTGCGCGAGGTGGACGGGGCCGAGATTGCCGGGCCGTTGCTGGACCGTCCGGCTACGTACATAGAAAACGCGGGTCTGGCTCTGGTGGCGGCGCAAGCGGTGTTGGGGGAGGAGCTGGGTCAGAAACTTGCCCGAGAAACGGTTGCAACCTATGTTGGACCGGGACGATTTGAGGTGGTGCGGAAAGAGCCTTGGCTGGTGCTGGATGGGGCACACAATCCACCGGGTATTTCCCGACTGGTAGAAGATTTGCGCAGGGTTTCCGAGCAGTGGACCTTTGTGGTGGGTGTAAACGACGGCCACGATGCGGCGGGCATTCTGGAGGCGCTTCGACCTCTGGCTGGTGAGATCGTGCTGACGCAATCTACGCATGCGAAGGCCCATCCTGTCGATCATTTGCGCCAGCATCTGCCCGAAGGGGTTGTGGCGCGGTGTGAACCGGATGTTGTGGGGTTGATGGCGAAACTTGCAGAGGCCGGGGGGCCTGTGTGTGTTACGGGTTCATTATATCTGGTGGCCCAGGCGCGCGAGGCGTTGAACCTTCCTCATGAGCGAGATGGGTTCAGCGAAGATGTTCAGCAGGAAAGCCTGACGTGTTTGGAAATTGCTTGCGGGAACCTGGATTTGGCGCTGGAACCGGTTTCGGAGAATGGGAACCTGTTTCGCTGTCCGGGTGTGGGCGGTCGGCCGGTTTATTTTATGCGCAACAAACACCCATTCAACGATTATGTGAGCGCACGTTTGGCCGAGGATAAGGCGTATCAGTACGAAATTTTTCTTCAGGCAGGCCTGCTGGTTCCTTATACGGTGCAGGTGTTCAACCCGCTCGCAGATGCGCGATTTGATCGGTACCAGACACACCGTTCGATTGAGTCGATTGTGGAAGATGTGGAGCGAGAGTTTACGTACCCGGTGGTTATCAAGCGCAACCGGGGCTCTCTGGCGCAGGGTGTATTTTTGGAAGAAGGCCGGGCTGGGCTGGAATCTCGCCTCGGGGAATTGTGTGAGAATAGTGGGTATTTCGACAATGTCCTGTTGATTCAGGCATACGTGGCAGGACCGGAGTACCGAATTGTGGCGAGCCGAGACGAGATGTTGCTGGCCTATGAAAAGGTAAGCGAGCCGGTGGACGGCCAGAGGTTGGACATGAACCCGCTACACCAGGTGACGGGCCGCGCTGTGCGGGTGGAAGATCCAAAATTGCTCAAAGCGATGGAGACTGTGGTTCAGGGAATTTCCAAGGTGATCGATCTGGGGTTTTATGCGATTGACCTGATTCTGTCCGATGCCGGGTTTTATATTCTAGAAATTAACCCGAACCCGATCTGTTATTTTTTTAATATGCATAATGGGCGTCGAGATTTTGTGCGTATTTATGAACGGCTGCTACAGAAGTATGTTCTGGAGACGGAAGCTCCGGGTATTCGCGTTGCGTCTGGCGGGAAAAGTTGAAGGTCTAAATATAGATGCAGGCTTTCTGGAGAGGGTCGATATTTATAGAACAGCTTGCCAAACCAGAGGTGCAGGGTTGCGCTTTTTGGGGAACGGGCCTATATTCCCGTTATTGGAATCATTTCAGGGGTATTGGAAAATGAACGTTGTTGTAATGAGGAGGGGTGTATGGTGTTTTTAAGGTGCCGGTCGTTGTTGGGGGTTTTGCTTGTTGCGCTGTTTTGCGCGCCGTCTTTGGTTGCTGCACAAGATTTTGTCGTGTTCAAAGTGAAAACTCCGTTTCAAACAGGGGGTGCCGTACCGGACTCGGCTCGGATGAATGATTTTTATTGCAAGATTGGTACCGATCAGGGCATCCAGATTGGGACCGAGATGAACGTGTACCGGCAACGAGAGATTGCGTCGGATTTTGGAAACTTTAAAATTAAAACCAAGATGTTTGTGGGGCGGATGAAGGCTTTTGATGTACAGGACGAGTACACGGTGGGTCGGGTGAGCGAGTTGGCTTCGTATTCGGATCCGCACCGGAACCGGGATGCGGTGTTGATTGGGGATTATGTGCAGCCGGTGTTCGTGGTGGAATCCGAGAATCTGTTCGATCAGGGCAGCAGTACGCTGCGTCCGGAGGCCATCCGAGAACTGGACCGTGCGGCTGCGTTTATCAAGCGGTTTGGTCCCAGCAAGGTTCGGATTGAGGGGCATTCGGACAATGTGGGCGACGAAGATTTTAATTTACAACTATCGGAAGGCCGGGCCAAAAGTGTGCGGAATTACCTGGTGAGCCAGGCCGGTTTTGACGAAAATAAATTTATTACGGTGGGATATGGCGAGAGCAAACCCATTGCGCCAAACGATACGCCGGAAGGGCAGCGTAAGAACCGGCGGTTTGAGATTGTGATTGAACAATAGAGCGGCAATAGACACGAGATTGTAAACAAGAAACGCCCTGGAAAATATACCGGGGCGTTTCTTGTTTTTGACGCAGGATGCCCAGGAGGAAAGTTTATTTACTAAAGATGATTGGAGAAATGCCGATATGAGAGATATATCCCAGGCTCTCACCCTGTTTCTTACTTTGAAGGAGCTGTGCCCCATGGCAAATATTGCGGGGTTTTCAGATCTTCTATCGCAACTCAATTCATTTTCTG
>JAQCGA010000485.1 GCA_027619145.1 bacterium
TTGGGGTCTTTGGGTACAAGCAGGAATTTGAGTTTTTCTGAGAGGTCAAATTCCTGTTGTTCCAATTCGTCCTTTTCCATGTCTGCCATCTCAAGCAGTTCGGTGTCTTTCGAGGTTTCCAGAATTTCTCGGGCTTCTTCCAGGCCGGAGGAGACTTCCCTGTATTTTCGGTAGGTGGCTACAATCTCTTCCAGGCCGTGGAGTTCCCGGATGAGTTTCTGAGATTGTTCGTGGTTGATGGCCACTTCGGGCCGAGCCAGTTCCTGGTTGATCCATTCATAGTGTTTTACCACGTTTTCGAGCTGGTCGAACATGAGATACCTCTTGGGATCGGTCAGGGGTCAGGAGTCAGGTTCGTGCAAATAAAAAAGGCGAAACAGCGCCGGTGGTTACACGACGCCGATTCACCTTTGTATGTATCTGATGCAGGCTACCCTTCGGAGGTTTCCTTGGAGGTTTCCTCGGAGGTTTCTTCGGCGGAAACTTTGGGGCCGTAGCGCTGGCGATACCGTTCTATGCGTCCGGCAGAGTCCACCAGGCGCTGTTTGCCGGTGTAGAACGGGTGGCAATTGGAGCAAATTTCCACAACAAGGTCTGCCCTGGTGGAACGCGTTTCTCGTGTGTTTCCACAGGCACAGCGGATGGTGGTTTGTGTGTATTCTGGATGAATTTCGGCTTTCATCTTAATCTCCTGGGTCGGCAATGGAATAGGTAGCTGTTATTTGAAACACAAAAAATATATCATAAGCCGTTAAAAAACGCAAGAGATTATGCTGAATCGGTGCGGTAGGCTATTGGAAAGATTAAACAGGGACGTTCATGGAATTGAGGAATTCCTCGTTGGTTTTTGTCCCGGCCATGCGCTCTTTGAGGAATTCCATGGCTTCCAGAGCGGGCATCTGGTTGAGCAGTTTGCGGAGAATCCAGACCCGGTTGAGTTCTTTTTCGTCCATGAGCAGTTCTTCTTTGCGGGTGCTGGACATGGTAACGTCTATGGCGGGAAAGATGCGGCGGTTGCTCAGCCGTCGGTCCAGCTTGATTTCCATGTTGCCGGTGCCTTTGAATTCTTCAAAGATGACTTCGTCCATCCGGCTACCGGTTTCCACCAGGGCGGTGGCCAAAATGGTGAGGCTGCCGCCTTCTTCAATGTTGCGCGCAGCACCAAAGAAGCGTTTGGGCCACTGCATCGCAGAAGAGTCCAGACCGCCGGTGAGGATACGACCACTGTGCGGCACAACGGTGTTGTAGGCGCGTGCCAGGCGGGTGATGCTGTCCAGGAGGATGACAACATCCTGCTGGTGCTCTACCAGGCGTTTGGCTTTTTCGATGACCATGTCCGCCACCTGTACGTGGCGTGTGGGCGGTTCGTCGAAGGTGGAACTGATGACTTCGCCGTCGACGGACCGCAGCATGTCTGTCACTTCTTCTGGACGTTCGTCAATGAGAAGGACAATGAGCGTGATGTCCGGGTGGTTTTGCTTAATGGCGTTGGCAATTTTCTGGAGCAGCATGGTCTTGCCCGTAAATGGCGGGGCCACAATCATGCCGCGCTGGCCTTTGCCAATGGGGGTAAGCAGGTCCATGATCCGTGTGGAATAATCGTTTTTGTCGTATTCCAGGCTGAGTCGTTCTCGGGGGTGGAGGGGGGTGAGGTTGTCGAAGAGGGTTTTTTGTTTGGCCTGGTCCGGGTCTTCGAAGTTCACGGCTTCTACACGAGCGCAAAGTATTTTTCGTCGTTTTTGGGCGGACGGATCTGGCCGGAGATGGTGTCTCCGGTGCGCAGGTTAAAGCGCTTGATTTGCGAATGGGAGACGTAGATGTCGTCCGGACCCGGAAGATAGTTGTAATTGGGAGACCGGAGGAAGCCGAAGCCGTCTTCCAGAATTTCCAGCACGCCCTTGGCGAAAATGAGGCCACTTTTTTCAGTCTGGGCCTGGATGATAGAAAAAATGAGTTCCTGTTTGCGCAGGCTGCTGTATCCCTGAATACCGAGGCTCTGGGCCAGTTTATTGAGCTCTGGAATGGTCATGTTCTGAAGCTCAATAATGTCCAGACCTCCGGATTCTGAGGCGGTTTCTTTTGCGGTGTCCGTTGCCATTGTTTTACCCATTGTACTTTCTGCTTATAGGGAGCACAGTACCCGGATTACCTCTGGGAAGGATAACTTCTGGAATTTCCGGAACTTAAGGGCAGGGCGAATCCAACCTGGCAGACAGGTGAAAGACCGCTTGTTCCTCTTTGAACCGGGATATTGCGGGGTCATGCATTGAGGTAAGCTGAGGATGCTGCGAGAACCTTGTTGGATGTGGTGTTGCGAGGAAAAATGAAGGTTGTGGGATGAAAGAGAAGAGGGCTGTGTGGAAGAAATTACAGGAGAAAAGTAAACCAGACAAGGGGTTTTGTCAAGCCTTTTCTTTATTTTTTAGGTAGATACAAGAAAGCAAGGCGGTGGGAACTCCTGGCTCGGTCTGTGGAGTATCATAAAAAAGAGGAAGCTATTCGATTCTGTGGATGAGTTCTTCTCGGATGCGTTCCAGCGAGTCTGCCGATACAATTTTCTCGCTGTTCTGGGTCACGTAGAACGAGTCCACGGCCTTGTCGGCTTGTGTGCTGATTCGGGCGGTGTAGATGTCCAGGCCCAGATCGGAAAGGGTGCGTGTGATTTTGTACAACAAGCCCACGGCGTCCTGCGTGAAGATGTCTATTACAGTATAATCGTCTGAGATGTTGTTTTCGAATCGGACCTCCGTGGAGATGGAGATGGCGGGTTTGCGCCGCCTGGACCAGCGTTGCTGGTGCCGGGTGAAGAGGTCTGCTACGGAGACGGTTTCCTGGAATACTTCGGCAAGACGGTTCTCGATCTGTTCTTTGCGCCCGGACTCGATTTCGGGATTGCCGTCTATGCTGGTGACCTGGAAGATGTCCAGGACGATTCCGTCTGTGCGCGTGTAGGCCTGCGCGCCAAAAATGTTGATGTCGTGGGTGGCCAGGACGCCGCAGATTTCTGAGAGGCGGTAAGGTTTATCTCGGGTGCAAATGGTGAGTTCGGAGAAGGGACCGCTGCGTATGGATGCCACCGCCACAGGGGGGGTGCCCAGGCGTTCGATGAGGGTTAAGTGGGTGGCCACGGCATCGGCGGCATTCATTCCGGTGTAGCGTGGGGGAAGGTTGTTGAGGTGTTCGATGACCACGTTTCGGCTGAAACGGCTGACCAGGGCCTGTACGAGAGCATGGGTGATTGTCTGGTCTGGGACTGGTTTTTTGCCTTCGGTGAGCAGGTGGAAGGTTTTGACGTAGAGTTCTCGCAGCAACTGACTTTTCCAGGCGGTCCAGGCAGTACGGGTGACAGAAGAGAGGTCTGCATAGGTGAGGAGGTAGAGCATCCTCAACCGGTCCGGATGTTTAAACTGACGGGCGAAGTCTACCAGCATGGCGGTGTCCGAAAGGTCGCGGCGTTGGGAAATGTGGGACATGGTCAGGTGGAGCTGCACCAGGAAAACGACTGCGTTCACCTGGTCTTCTGAGAGGCCCAGGCGTTCCAGGAAGTTTTGGGCCATTCGGGCGCCGGTGGTGCTGTGGTCATCGTCTCGGGCAGATTTTCCTACGTCGTGCATCAATACAGCCAGGTAGAGCAGCTCTTTTCGGGGGATTTCGTTGAGCACCTGTTTGAGGGGTGCGCGGGCGGGGTCTGTGGAAGATTCACTCAGGCGTTCCAGAGACTCAATGGCCACCAGGGTATGTTCATCTGCCGTATAGATATGGTACCGGTTGTACTGAACCAGGCAGTCAATGCTGGCAAATTCTGGAATGTATGCGCCAAGTATGCCCAGTTCGTGCATGGTGTGCAGGGTTTCGGCCACGCCATTGTGCGCGCGCAAGATGTCTAAGAAAATTCGGGCCGCGCGGGGAGAACACCGGAATTCGTCGTTGATGAGGTGGAGGTGGTCTGCAATGGCGCG
>JAQCGA010000486.1 GCA_027619145.1 bacterium
GTTTTCTCCAGATCAGTTACTACGGTTTTTAGCTCTTCGAGCGTTTGGCCAACTTCCTGAATTTTTTCTGCTTCTTCCATGGTTTTGACCTCGCATTCCGCCCTGGAGGTCTGGATTTCGGAGATTTGATCCCGGATCAACTGAAGTTGCTGGAGTCCATCCATCACCACGTTGAGGGTTAACACAGCGCCTACAAAGATGAGTCCAATGGAGATTTGTTCAAGTCCAGACATAAGGTTTCCTTGTCAGTGGCCTTTGCGCCGGGACTCTTCCAGCAGCGCTTTCTGCTGATTCCAGGCGGCTTCTTCTATTTTTTCCTGGTTGACAAATGATTGATATACCTGGTCAGCTTGCGATATGTTGCGCTGGAGTGCCTTTCGCTGCGCTTCCAGTTGTTTTTGTTCGACGTCCAGGAGCCTGACTTGTTGCTGGGCCTGGTTCAATTCCTTTTTGGCAACGGTGAGTTGTTCCCGCTCGTTTTTGGCCTGCTTTTTCAAATGTGAGATCTTCACCGAAAATAAGGTTTTGGCACCCAGGCTGGATAGGCAGGCAAGAAAGGCAAAGGTTTCAAACGCGGCCATAGGAAATTCCCTTTATGGATGCGGCGTTGTATTTCAAACTCAGGCTGGCCACCTGTTGTCGTGTTTTGTGGCCTGGAACCTGTTTCGATCTTTGACAGATTTTGTGTTGTCGGTACTCCTGGAATCGTGTTACCCAGATAAGTTATTGATTTTTCTCGTATAGTTCAATTGTTTTTTTATTTGCCTCTTTCTGTTCCGGTTCAAGAGGCAGGCCGAATTCCGCTTGTTTTTGGGAATAGAAAGTTTTACTTTCTTAACGTTTCATAGGTTCACTCGCTTGGAAGGCTCGGAAACGCCTACGCAGGAGATGCTTATGTCTACGTTTATCTCCGGTTTGCCGGAGCGGAAACAGGTTTGCAAGGTGACGTTTACCAACTGGAATAAAACGGTAGAATGCAAACCGCATACAAATCTCAGAGAATTGGCGATTGAGCACGATATTGAGCTGTACAACGGCCCGGCTGGGCTTTTGAACTGTCAGGGACACGGGTTGTGTGGAACATGCACCGTAGAAATTGTGCCTCAGACAGGAGTGACGTCAAAAAGGGCAAAAGAAAAGCTGCGGTTTCTTCTGGTGAAAGGCAATTTACGGTTGGCCTGCCAGGTAGAAGTTACAGGCGATATTGAAGTGACAAAACATGCAGGTCTGAAAGGCAATAAAGGATACAAACAGGTGGACGATGTTGCAGAAATGGTTCGGCTTTATCGGGAAGAGGACAAGACGCTGGATGAAATTGCGGTACAGTTCCGTTGTTCTACGGTACGGGTTGTACTGGCATTGGAACGGGCGAGGGTAGAGATGCGGCGTCCGGGGTCTGCGGCGTAGATCGGAATGCAAAAAGCTGTCTCGCGCAAAGGCGCAGTCGGAGGCAGGAGCCGGAGACCGCCTGCCGAAGGCAGCCCCGAAAGGGGCCGGTGCAGGATGCGCCGAGCGCACGACGCAAAGGGAAACCGGAGGCGCTATGGAGAGGGGCTGTAGGGCGACCGCTTGGGTTGCCGGGGGTTGGAGTGGATGAAAATGAATACAGGGCTGAATAGGATAAGATAACGGCTCCGGAGGGTATTGGCAAGGTGCGGTTGGGTTTTCAGGAGGCTCCGTGACGGGAGTTGACAATTGGCTTTGGGGGCGCTATTCTTACGCATCCTGTAGTTCGTAAAAAATTATAGTGAAAGGATGACGATGACCGGAGCAGGTTCATTCTGGTTGGCTGGCTCGAATCACGGATTGTTTCGGAGTCGAGATGGGCGTGTGTGGGAGGCGGTGGGTCATTACGTGTATCGGGTGACGTCGATCCGGCGGGAGGTGTCCCGGGTTTGCGTGGGGGTGGGAAGTGGGTTGTGGGAGGTGCGGGAGTCGCCAGATCCGTGGGTTCAGTTGCACGATGAGACGTTGACTGAGGTGATGGGGTTGGAGTTTGCGTCAGGAGATCCAGGTGTGGTGGCAGCGTCTGCTTATGGAGTGGCAACGGGAAAGCGAGACGAGGTGGGTGCGGTGAGGTGGAATTGGAAGTCCGATGGGCTGGCGGTGAACGAGCGGTTTTCGAATGTGGTGGTGGCGGATCCGGAAGATGTGTCGCGCTGGCTGGTGGGCACGGAGGCGGGGGTGCTGGTTACGGAGGATTGTGGTGAACGGTGGGTGCATACGGGATTGACGGGCGTGCCGGTGCGGGCGATCTGCTGGGCGATGGATGCGTGGTGGGCGGGTACGGATGAGCGAGGGATTTGGCGCAGTCTGGATGGGGTGAATTGGAAGCGTGCCGGAAAGGGGCTGGACGAAGGTACGGTGTTCGCACTGTGTTCTTGTGGAGAGCGAATGCTGGCGGGTACGCTGGCCGGTGTGGTGATAGGAGATGGGAGCGGACGGTGGGAGCAGGCGGGGGGACACATGACGATTGCAGCGGTAGCAGCGCATCCGGAGGCGCAGGGGGTCTGGATGGCGGGTGCGGCTCCGGGTGGGGTGTGGGCAACGGAGGATAACGGGCAGACCTGGCGGCACGTGCCGGGGGTTCCGGAGTATGTTGAGGCGCTGCTGGCGCCGGAAGGGAGGGCGTGATGCTTACGGATGCGGCGTATGAGGCAGAGTTGAAGGAACGGGGGCGGGCGTTTTTGGAGAGCGTAGGGCGGGAAGCAAAATCGCTTTGGGGAACACATGGGTTGATGGGGTTGGGTGTGGATCCGAAACGGGTGGATGAGATTGTGCGGGGGCGGTTTGGTACGGTTTCGGACGGTCCGTTTGGGCGGGTGGCAGCGGGTACATTTGATATTTTTTACATGATGTTTCTGGTAAGTCGGTGGGAAGATCGGTTGTGCGAGACGACGGTGGCACATATCCGGCAGGTGATGACAGAGGGGGTGCTGGAGCGTGGCAATACGGAGAATCACTGGTTGATGTATTACGTGGGCAACCTGCTGGCTGCGGAGCGGTGGCCGGAGGTGGAGGTGTGGTGGAATGGATTGCCGCGGGAGGCCATGCACGCAGAGGCCACGCGGTGGATTTTGGGGACGATTGATCGGACGGCGCGGGAAGGGCATCATGAGTACGATTCCACGCAGTACCACGGATGGCATTTGTTGCCGATGATTGCACTGGCGGATCACGCGGAGGACCCGCATATGAAGAAGCAGGCCACGCAGATGGCTACATTGCTGGTGGCGGATATGGCGCTGGAGTATTTTCAAGGAGCCTGGGCGGGTGGGCATTCGCGGGAGATTTCGCGGCGGAATACGTGGACGCTGGAGGGGACTTCTTCGGCGCTTGGGTACTATTATTTTGGAGGTGTGGCGCTGGATCCTGTTCACGCGAGGGAGGATGCGATGTGTCCGGCGATGAACGCGCAGTACCGTCCACCGGCAATGTTTGCGGAGATGGCTCGGGACCGGTCGCGGGCAGATGTGGTGAAGAAGACAAAGGCGCCGCGGACGATTTACCGGCATGTGGATCGGGAGTCGGAACCGGTACGCAAGTACACATATATGAGTCGGTCGTTTGCGCTGGGGTCTACGCAGGCGGGGTTGCCTGGGCCGCCCGCAGGACCGATTGATCTGGTGACGTGGGATTTGACATGGTCAGGACCGAAGCACCGGGCAAAGCTGGTATGCAATCATCCTTATCTGGACCCGGGTCGATTCAGTGCATTTTTGAGTGAGGTCCCACAGGTGATTGGTCGGTCGGTTCCGGCGGCAAAGCCGTTTCTGCAGAGTCCGGATCGTTTGTTCGGCGGATCGCCTTATGAACAGATGGTGCAGCACGAGGGGGCGATACTGATACTGTACCGGGTTCCGAAGGACGATGCGGCACCGTACGTGAACCTGTATTTGCCGAAGGGGATTGGATGGGTGGAAAAGGAAGGGTGGATTCTGGGGGATGCGGGTGGGT
>JAQCGA010000487.1 GCA_027619145.1 bacterium
CAGAAGGATCCGGGGTACAAGAAAGATCAGGTGTTGATTCTCCCATTAATGAAGAAAGACGTGTCATTGTGGGGACGGATCGATGTCATTAAGCAGAGGTTCTTGCAGCACCCTTCTGTGTTGAAAGTGGCCACGTCCTTGTTTCCGCCGGGGATGCAGAACGATACGGATAAGTGGCCTATTCTGGCTGCAGGGATGACCGATCCTGTGGACGTCCATTTTCTCCCTGTGGATGATGATTTTCTGGATGTGTACGAGATTCCGCTGGTGGCGGGCAGGAATCTGGGAGATTCAGATCGGTTTGATTTCTGGAATGAGGAGAACCTCCCGGCGCTTCGTGTGCTTCTGAACGAAACGGCGGCGCGGGAGCTGGGTGGGGTGAAGCCAGGAACCCACGTACGGTTTGAGCGGGGGGATGGGCAGCTGGATATTGAGGTTGTGGGGATTTTTAAGGATTTCCACAATCAGACCCTGCACCATCCCATCAAGCCGTTGATGCTGCAATTTACGACGCATCGCAATTTTGTTTCCCTCCGGATTCAGATGCAGAACCTGCCGGAGACGTTGGCGTTTGTGGATGAGGTCTGGAAATCGTTCTTGCCGAACAATCCGGTAGATCGCTGGTTTATGGATGAGATGTTGCATCTTCTTGGCCAGAACGAAATCAAGATGCGTAGCCTGTATGCTTTTTGCGCCGCACTGGCGGTCTTTGTGGCGTGTCTGGGGTTGATGGGGTTGGTTGCGTACACGGCGGAGGTGCGGACCAAAGAGATTGGGATCCGGAAGGTGATGGGGGCTTCGGAGCCGCAGCTTGTGGGGTTGCTGGTGAAGGAGTTTCTTCTGTTGATTGGGATTGCAAGCATTCTGGCCTGGCCGGTGGCGTGGAAGGTGATGGCCGGTTGGTTACAGGGGTTTGCGTATCGGGTGGATTTGAGTGTCTGGTTTTTCCTGTCGGGCACGGTTCTCGCGGTTGTGATTGCGTTGCTTACGGTGTCTTATCAGGCCCTGAAGGCGGCGCGTGTGAATCCGGTGGTGGCGTTGCGGTACGAGTGACGGTTGTTTTTGTCGGGATATTATAGAGAAAAGGATGTGGAATGCCTTCAGAACAAGAACCGCAGGCTGGGGATTCAAAGAAAAAGCCGATTCCGGATTTTTTGACGGGTGGGTCTTCGGCCCCTGGAACCGCGAAAGAGAAGAGTGGCGCGGGAATGGACCGCCGGGTGGAGCAAAGCAGATGGTCGGTTCGACGGCTGGGATGGTTGGTTGCCGCTGGTGTGATTGCGGTGGGAATCATCTATCTGGCGGTGTTTGGAGATCATCGACCCAAATTGAATGTGGAATTGGACCGGATTGTGATTTCAGAGGTCAAGCGGGGGCCATTCCAGGAGTTTATTGTTCAGCGGGGTACGGCGTTGCCGGTGCAGACGCAGTACCTGGATGCGCTGGAGGGCGGGCAGGTGAAGGAGATTCTGCTGGAAGAAGGCGCGCTGGTGGAGAAGGGGACGCCGATTTTGCGGCTGACGAATCCTTCTTTGGAGCAGCGGGTGTTGAGCCAGGAGGCCACGTTGTTCGAGCAGATTAACAATATGGAGAATACCCGGCTGAATTTGGAGACACGGGCCATTCGGAATCAGCAGGAGTTGATGCGGGTGGGGCTGGATTTGTTGCAGAAAGAACGCGAATATGCCCGGTTGAAGGCGCTGGCAGATCGGGGGCTTGTTGCAAAGGATCGGTTTCATACGGCGGAGGAGAGCCTGGATTATGCGTCTAAGCTTGAGGCGTTTATGGTTCAAACGGTGCAACAGGATTCGTTGTTTCGTGTGAATCAACTGGCTTCGCTGGAGGCGCGTGCAGGGAGCCTTCAGCGGCAGTTGGACGATGTGCGTCGGCCGCTGGAGAATTTGACGGTTCGAGCGCCGGTTGCGGGGCAGTTGTCGCAGTTGAACGCAGATATTGGAGAGTTAATTGCGCAGGGGGCACGGATTGGGCAGGTGGATGTGTTGGACGGGTACAAGGTGCATGTACTGGTGGATGAGTTTTACGTGGCACGGGTTCGGAAAGGGTTGAAAGGGACGTGTGAATACGCGGGACAGGTGTATCCATTGGAGATTCGGCGGGTGTTTCCGGAGGTGCGAGACGGGCAGTTTGGGGTGGATATGGATTTTGTGGGAGACGCGCCCCAGGAGATTCGTCGGGGGCAGTCTATGCAAATTAAGCTGGAGCTGGATGATCCTGCGGCAGCGTTACTTCTGGCGCGCGGAGCGTTCTACCAGACCACGGGCGGAGGATGGGCGTTTGTGGTAGATGAGTCCGGTGCATCTGCGGAGCGGCGCAGGATTCGGATTGGCCGTCAGAACCCGGAGTATTTTGAGGTTCTGGACGGTCTGGTGCCTGGAGAACGGGTTGTGACTTCGTCTTATGATACGTATGAAGAGGTGGATCTGCTGGTGATTCAAAAATAGAAGGTTTTGGGTGGTTCGGTGAAATGCAGAGCAGGTCTTTCAAATGGTTCATTGCCGCAAGGAGATCGAAGATGATTAAGACAGCAAATCTACAGAAGGTGTTCACTACAGAAGACGTGGAGACCACGGCGTTACAGAATGTGAATCTGGAAATTGAAGAGGGGGAGTTTGTTGCGGTGATGGGGCCTTCAGGGTGCGGGAAATCCACGCTATTGAACATTTTAGGGCTGCTGGATAATCCGAGTTCCGGGGAGTATTATATCAACGGGGAAGAGGTGTCGAAACATACAGAGCGGCAGCGGGCGAATACCCGCAAGCAGAACATCGGGTTCGTGTTTCAGAGCTTTAATTTAATTGATGAACTGACTGTGGCAGAGAATGTTGAGCTCCCATTGTTGTATCTGGGGTTGAGTGCAGAAGAACGCCAGAAGCGGGTCGCTGGTTCAATGGAGTATATGGGCATTGGGCATCGGAGTACGCATTTTCCAACGCAGTTGTCGGGAGGGCAGCAGCAGCGGGTGGCAGTTGCCCGTGCGGTGATCTCGAACCCAAAGATTATTCTGGCGGACGAGCCCACCGGGAACCTGGATTCTTCTCACGGCAATGAGGTGATGGATTTGCTGACGGGGCTGAATAAGAATGGGACGACCATTGTCATGGTAACCCACTCGTCCCACGATGCCGGGTTTGCACATCGGACGGTAAACCTGTTCGACGGGGCCGTTGTGGCGTCCTGATGGCGGGTGACGATCCGTCGGGTATCGGGGTTTTCGGGCCTATTGTACCGGATCCCCATGATGCCCAACATCTGGATTCCCAAAAAACGTAGGGGCGGATCGTGATCCGCCCCTTTTTTTGTCATGATTTTGCGCCTTGACAAAAAGGGGTGTATGGTCTATTTTCAGCGTATCCTGTCGTTTTTTGGTGGAGTTATCGGTGTTTTGTTTTTGGGATTGAAGAAAGGGCTGCGGCACGGATGAAGAGGCGAATTGTGAAAGGGCGAAGAGGGTTTGGGCGGCGCAGGTCTGCGCTTTCGGGGGTGTTGCGGCCGCCTGTGATGTGTATTGCGCACCGGGGCGCTTCGGGGTTGGCACCAGAGAATACGCTGGCGGCGGTGGCGCGTGCACTGGAGATTGGTGTGGATCTGGTGGAGATTGATATTCACCTGACGGCAGATGGGCATCCGGTGGTGATTCACGACCGGACGGTAGATCGGACAACAGATGGGACAGGGCCGGTGGATACGTTGACGCTGGCACAGGTGCGGGAGCTGGATGCGGGGAGCTGGTTTGGCGATTCGTTCAAAGGCGAACGGGTGCCTACGCTGGAAGAGGTGCTGGATCTGGTGGGGCGGCAGGCGCTGGTGTTAATTGAGGCAAAAACAGAAGAAGCGGCAGAACGGGCGGTGGCAGTGATCCGGGCATTGCGGGCACAGTCCCGGGTGGTGATGCAGTCGTTTCACGGGACGGCAGTGCGGGCGGTGAACC
>JAQCGA010000488.1 GCA_027619145.1 bacterium
AGGCGGCTTGCATTTGACGAGTTGCTGATTTTGCAACTGTATCTGGGAGGCTTGCGGCGCCGGGAGTCTTTGGACGGGCGGGCGTTTGTGGTTCCAGGGGCGCTTGCGGAGGCGCTTGTTGAAGCGCTGCCGTTTGAACTTACAGGGGCGCAGCAGCGGGCATTGCAGGAAATTGGACAGGATTTGGCCCGGCCCGTACCGATGCATCGGTTGTTACAGGGCGATGTGGGGGCGGGCAAAACGCTGGTTGCCCTGCTGGGGATGTTGGCGGCAGTAGATGGAGGGGCCCAGGCGGCGTTGATGGCCCCCACGGAGATTCTGGCCGAGCAGCACGCGGCTACCCTGAGGGGTCTGGTGGCATCCCTGGGCTTGCAGGTGCATTTGCTGACGGGCCGCTTGCGGAAGGCGCAACGGAGGGAGGTACTGGCGAAGATTTCTTCGGGGGAGGCTTGTCTGGTGGTGGGAACGCACGCGCTGGTGCAAAAGGAAGTGGAATTCCAGGATCTGGGGTTTGTGGTGGTGGATGAGCAGCATCGTTTTGGTGTATTGCAGCGGGCAGCTTTGCGGGAGAAAGGGGCGCAGGCGCACCTGCTGGTGATGACGGCCACACCGATTCCTCGGTCTCTGGCGTTGACGTTGTATGGGGATCTGGAGGTGACGGTGCTGGATGAATTGCCACCGGGGCGGCTCCCGGTGAAAACAGGATGGCGGCCTGTAATGGCGCGGGAGAAGGCGCTGCTATTTTTGTGCGAAGAGGTGCGCCATGGGCGCCAGGGGTACCTGGTGTATCCGCTGGTGGAGGCGTCTGGAAAGAGCGAGTTGAAAGCCGCAACACAGGCATTCGAAGAACTGCGGGCGGGGTTGTTGAGCGATGTGCGGTTGGGGTTGTTACATGGGCGTATGTCTGGAGATGAAAAGGAGGCGGTGATGGGCGCGTTTCGTGCGGGAGAGTTGGACGTACTGGTGAGTACAACCGTGGTTGAAGTGGGTGTGGACGTGCCCAATGCCACCGTAATGATGGTGGAGCACGCGGAGCGTTTTGGATTGTCGCAATTACACCAGTTGCGCGGGCGTGTGGGGCGCGGGGCTCATGCGTCTTATTGTGTGCTCCTGGTAGATCCGGAAGAAGGGCTCACACCGGAGGCACGTGCCCGGCTGGATACCATGGCGAAAACAAACGATGGATTCGAAATTGCGGAGATGGATTTGAAGATTCGGGGTCCTGGGCAGATTTTTGGAACAAGGCAAGCGGGGTTTCCGGAGTTTCGATTTGCAGACCTGAATCGAGATGCGGATCTGGTGGTTTCTGCGCGACGTGAGGCCATGGAGATTCTGGATATAGATCCGGACCTGTCTGCACACGGGGCATTGCTGCGCCGGGTGAGGTGTACTGCGGATGTGCAGATGCAAGAGGCGGGATAATCAACGGCAGGGTGTCGCGCAAAGTCGCAAAGACGCGAAGAGAATCTCAAGTACAGGCGCTGGGATCAGCCAAAAAAGGGGTAGGTAGGAGGGGTCCTGGAGACCAAACAAAGGCCTGGGAGAACGGTTTGTTGGGTTTCCCGATAGAGGTTGACACCTCTTTGTGTTTTTGGTAGATTGAGGCGACCAATGTGGAGGGTTTCGCTTCCTGAAAAGGGCCTGTTATGCACGATTATGCACGCCGGATCGCTCTGCTGGGTACGGTTAACCGAGATACGATTCTGACACCGGACGGGGTGCGCACCGAAAGTTATGGTGGGATGCTGTACAGCGTGCTTTCGCTGGCCGAAATTTCAGAGGCAGAGGTTTATCCGGTATGCAACGTGGGGCAAGATGTTGAAGGTGCGGTGCGTAGATTTTTGACCCACCCTGCGGTACGGATGGACGGCGTGTCGATTGTTCCGGAGCAGAATCCACATTGTTTGCTGGAATACGATTCGACAGGACAAAAGCAAGAGACGTTGAACGGCGAAGTTCCGCCTATTTCGTTTGCACAGGTGGAGCCTTTTCTGGATTTCGATGCGGTTTGTGTGAATTTTATTACGGGAACGGAAATGGCGCTGGAGACGTTGCAGGCTGTGCGGCGCGAGACCCGCGCTCTGATTTTTATGGACGTGCACAGCCTGACACTGGGGATGGATGAAAACCGTCGTCGGTTCTTTCGCGTACCTTCGCAATGGGAAGCCTGGTTGGGATGTGCGGATGTGGTGCAGATGAACGAGCGGGAAGGCGCACTTTTGGCCGGAGAACCTCTGGACGGAGCGGCCACGGCCCGGTTTGGCAGCCAGGTTCTTTCCCTGGGGCCAAAGGTGTTGCTGATTACGCGGGGTTCGAGTGGTTCGGAAGCTGTTGTTTGTCGCTCAGGGGAGGTACAGGTGCTGAAATTTGATGCCGAGTCTCCTGGTTCCCCGCAAGATGAAACAGGGTGTGGAGATGTTTTTATGATGGGGTTCACCTGGGCATATTTGCAGGCGGAAGATGTGGTGCAAGCAAGCCGTTTTGCCAATCGTGTGGCAGGAATTAACTGCTGTCTTCGGGGGATTGAGCAGGTTGGCCAGATTGGCCTGGCCCTGCGCGGGGAAGACCGGTTCGTGGTTTCGCAAAATTGAACTGGCCCCGAAACCCGTACCAAAACTGGAAGAGGTGAAGCTTATGCAACAGTACAATTTCCCAAACAAACCGAGCTTTGATGTGACGCTCAATCCGAAGCTGATCTATTACGGGTTGATCGCCTTGGCATTGCTCTGGGTTGCCAGCGGGATTTATATTGTGCAGCCTGCCGAGCAGGCTGTGGTGCTACGCTTTGGGAAATCAATGGGCGTAGAGCAGTCCGGTATTCACTATCACCTGCCCTGGCCTGTGGAAAGCGTAGATATTGAAAAAGTTTCCGAAGTAAAGCGCGTTGAAATCGGGTTTCGCACCATAGGCGTGGACCCCGCCCCTCGGTACCAGCCTGTGAGCCGGGAGGCGTTGATGCTGACGGGCGATGAAAACATTGTCAGTGTGGAGCTGATTGTGCAGTACCGGATCAGTGATATTGAAGCGTATCTTTTCAATGTAGCGGACCAGACGCAGGCGGTGCGTAGTGTGGCCGAATCCGCCTTGCGGCAGGTGATTGGGCAGTTCCCAATTGACAGCGCATTGACAGAAGGCAAGTTCCAGATTCAGAGCGAGATTGAAAAAGAGATCAAGGAAGTGTTCAAGCTTTACGATATCGGGTTGCACGTGGAGCAGGTAAAGATGCAGACTGTTTCCGTACCACGTGAAGTGGACCACGCATTCAAAGATGTGGCCAGTGCCCGGGAAGATAGGGAGCGGTTGCGCAACGAGGCAGAAGCCTACCGCAACGAGGTGATTCCCAAGGCTCGGGGTGGGGCGGAGCAGATGATGCGCGGGGCCGAAGCCTATTCGGTGGAACGGGTGAACCGCGCGCAAGGCGACGCAGACAGGTTCCTGTCCGTGCTGAAGGAATACCGCAAGGCTGAGCAGGTCACGGAGACGCGGTTGTATCTGGAGACGATGGAAAGAATTTTGCCCAGCATCCAGAAATACGTAGTGGAGTCCGATGGCAAAGGGGGCGGGTTTTTGAACGTCCTCCAGCTCCAAAAATCGACGAAGGCAGAAGGGACACAGCCATGAAAACAATCGTGATTTTGTTGGCAAGCCTGGTTTTGCTGGGCATTGTTTCTGAGGCCATTTTTTTTGTAGTGGATGAGCGGGAGCAGGTCGTGGTTACCCGCCTGGGCGAACCCAGGCGTACCATTCAGACGCCCGGGTTGAACATGAAAATTCCTTTTGTAGAGCAGGTTCACGTGTTCGATGACCGGTTGCTCTACAGCGATGCCGATGAAGCGCCGATTTACACGATGGATAAGAAGAACCTCATCGTGGATAATTTTGCGCGGTGGCGGATTGTGGATCCACTGAAGTTTCTGAAGTCTGTGCAGTCGATTTCGAGG
>JAQCGA010000489.1 GCA_027619145.1 bacterium
CAACGCCACCGGCATCGAAATCACCACCGTATTTGTAGGTTTTGCAGGCGAAAGTTATGCAGATATTCCCACCGTTGTAGAAACCGTGGGCTACCTCAACCCGGCCACACGCGAAGAACGTGTAAAAAAAACCGAACGCATCTCGGATTTTGCCAGAGACCTGGGCGTGAACAAAGTAGCAGCCCACGTTGGCTTCGTCCCCGAAGAACCCAACGACCCCAATCACGAACCCATGGTGGAAAGCGTAGGCCGCGTAGCTGATTATTGCGCCAAGAATGCACAACTCTTCTCGCTCGAAACCGGGCAAGAAACCGCCCCGGCACTTCTGCATTTTCTCCAAATTCTGAAACGAGACAACGTCAAAGTCAACTTCGACCCCGCCAACATGATTCTGTACGGTAGCGGAGAGCCGATTGAAGCCCTGGGAATTGTGGCAGACCACGTCATCAGTGTCCACGCCAAAGACGGCACCTGGCCCACAGCAGAAGGCCAGCTGGGCACCGAATACCCCCTGGGACAAGGCGACGTGGGAATGGATCGGTTTGTGGCCAAACTCAAGGAAATTGGCTACCGTGGCCCGTTGACCATTGAACGCGAAATCTCGGATTGGGGCCAAAAGGTCAAAGACCTGGTAGCCGCGAAAAAACTTCTGGAAAGCCTGTTTTAACAATTAGTAAAAACAAGAAAAGGCCCGGCGATTTGAATCTCGCCGCGCCTTTTCTACATTCAATATTTGATAAAAAAAACGCCCCTCCCCCTCAAAAACCTTTTGGTGGGAGGGAAATCCCAAAGGGCATCAGAGAAAGGAAAGGGCGTTTCTACTGATTTATACGCCCAGGGCCAGTAGAGGTTTCACTGGCACGCCAAAACACCTTCCCTGATGTACATAAAGACGGGATCCTCGGTCATCCCACCCCTGTATGTCCGAGGATCCCAATTGGGCCATCCCATAGCCCCACAAGAATATACCATGCCGGGTGGGATTTGTCAATATGTTATACATAGAAAAAAATGGTGACCCCGAGGGGAGTTGAACCCCCGTTGTCGGGTTGAAAACCCGATGTCCTAACCACTGAACGACGGGGTCACCCACACGGAACATACCACACTTCATTCCGCGAATGGTGCGAATATATATAAAACGGCTAATTCTGGCAAGTCAATCTTCAAAAAATTTGGCCAATCTCGAAAATTTTGCACATAAAGTGCCCAGGAACAGGTCATTCACCCCGTTCTTGACAATCCATCGGCCTCCGTGTATACTACATCATTCACCTTGCCTCTCCTGAAATAAAACGACCCACATGAAAGGGATTTCCGTGGCAAAATTCAACGTACTCCTGTTCGAATCCATCCACGAAAAAGGCCTGAACCACCTCCAGGAAAACGACTGTAAAATCACGTTTGCTCCTGGCTTCGACCCCGCTCAAATCCAGTCTGCAGTACAGGGCGTCGATGCGATTCTTGCCCGTGCCCAGGGAACCATTGATGGGGCGGTCATGGACGCGGCATCGAACTTGAAAATTATAGGCCGGCACGGGATTGGCGTGGACAACATTGATATACCTGCAGCCACAGAACGCGGCATTCTGGTAGTGAATACACCCAACGGCCCGGTCGAAGCCGTTGCAGAGTACGTGGCCATGTCCCTGGTTGCCTTGCCCCGGCGGATCGTTCAGGCAAACCACGCAGTACGAAATAACGATTGGGCCTTTCGCAACCGGCACCACGGCCCCGAACTTCGTGGAAGAACACTGGGAATTGTTGGTTTTGGCCGCATTGGTAGACGGATTGCAGAAATCTGCGGTCTGGGCTTTGGCATGCACGTCCTCTACAGTGATGTTGCTGCAGTGGCCCCCGAAGAAGAACAGCGTCTGGGCGTCAAACGAGTTCCCCTGGACGAACTGCTCTCCACTTCGGACTTCATCACCCTCAATGTTCCCTTCTTGAAAGAGACCCACCACCTCATCAACGCGGCAACGCTCCAACTGATGAAACCGGAAGCGTACCTGGTCAACTGCAGTCGGGGGCCTGTTGTAGACGAACCGGCCCTGGTACATGCCCTGAAAAACGGAGACATTGCTGGCGCTGTCATTGACGTATATGAAAAGGAACCCGTTGCACCAGACAACCCTCTACTTGCTTTGGACAACGTTCTGCTTTCACCGCACTGCTCCGGTCATTCTACAGAGTCTGCCCAGAACTTATCCATGGTCGCCGCCGATATTGTGCGAGTACTCAATGGTCAGAAACCAGAGTTTCCAGTCAACCACCCGGAGAACCCGAGGCAAAAAGTGGTGTAAAGCGCAACATGAGGCTTGACTTTTTTAAGCAATTTGTGTTTATTTTTTGGGCTATTTGGAGACGAGAAACCACAATCTAAACTTAACGGATGAAAAGAGAACGAGGGAATCCGTTCGGAGTCTTTGAGGCAATGAGTTTTTGTGGGCGATTAGCTCAGTTGGTTAGAGTGCTGGTTTCACATACCAGAGGTCACTGGTTCAAATCCAGTATCGCCCACCACTTCTTCACCTGTCCATCCTTGCCAGTTATGTTGCAAGGATGGAAAAATGCCTGTTGAATTGCGGAAAGGTGCATCTATAAAAGATGCACCTTTCTTCATTTTCCCCGGAGAGATAGCGGATGAGAGAAAGCCTGTCCAGTTTGCTGGAGCTTCAGAAAATAGACCTGGAGATTGACACACTCAGGCGCTCCCAGGAGGAATTCCCTGGGGAAATTGCGGGACTCCAAGAAAAAATGGGGTCGGCCAAGAAAGCCCTGGAAGACAGGCGCGACCGGATTACGCAAATGGAAACGAACCGCCGTCTGATGGAAGGCGAATTGGAAGCCATCAATGCGGACCTGAAAAAGCATCAGGACCGGCTCTACGAGGTAAAATCCAACCGGGAATACGACGCACTCCAGCTCGAAATTGAAACCCTTCGTGGCCGGGCGGACGAAAATGAAACCAGCATTTTGGAAGGCATTGAACAGACCGACGCCCTCAAAGCTGGCCTCGAAGAAGAAGAGACCGCACACAAAGGACAGAGAAAAGTGGGCCTCAGCAAAGTTCGAGAACTGCAAGGCCAGCTGGATTCAGTAGAAGAAGAAGTCCGCGCCTGGACCGAAAAACGCACGGTTCTCGAAGCCAAAATTGAGCGCAGAGCGCTCTCGATATACAACCGAATCCGGAAACTGCTTCGAGGAGGCTTGGCCGTAGTGCAGGTAGAAAAAGGCTCGTGCGGCGGATGTTTCCGGCTGTTTCCACCCCAGCGACGCGTGGAAATTCGGCGGCAAGATCAAATCATCCGCTGCGAAAACTGCGGCCGTATTGTTGCATGGAAAGACGAAGAAGAAGCATAAATGGCAAGTGGGCCGGATGGCCGCGCCTGTATCAAGGTGAGGAAAGTCCGAGCTCCACAGGGTAGGATGCTGGGTAACGCCCAGGCGGGGTAACCCGACGGAAAGTGCCACAGAGAACAGACCGCCAGCGGGTGGTGTCTTCGGGCACCGCAGCGGGCAAGGGTGAAACGGTGGGGTAAGAGCCCACCGCGCTTCCCGGCAACGGGGGCGGCACGGTAAACCCCATCCGGTGCAAGGCCGAATAGGAGCGGAGAGGTAGCCCGCCTCGTTATCACGCTCGGGTTGGCTGCGTTGAGGCGCCGGGTAACCGACGCCCCAGATAAATGGTCATCCGTGCGGCTTGCCGCACGACAGAACTCGGCTTACAGGCCCGCTTGCCACTTCTTTACCTCGAGAATCCCGGAGAAAACGCATGAGCTTTCATACCAAACTCAACGCGGCCACAAAACACAACCGAAGTTTCGTCTGTGTAGGTCTGGACCCGGACCCCGGCAAGCTGCCAGAACATCTCAAAGGCCAGCCCAATGCCGTGTTGTCCTTTCTAAAAGAAATCGTATCCGCTACCCAGGACC
>JAQCGA010000490.1 GCA_027619145.1 bacterium
AAGCCTGGGTGGGTGGGATGCTGGAGAGTGGTGTGGGTGCCGGAATATGTGCGGCTCTGGGGACCCTTCCCGGGTTCACGTATCCGGCGGATGTGTTTCCGTCTTCGAAGTTTTACACGCAGGATATTACAGAACGCTGGGTAGAGCAGGACGAAGATTGTAATGTAGTGCTGGACGAGACGCCCGGCGTGGGGTTTGATCCGGTGCCGGAGCGGTTGGAAAAAGTGACGGTGATGCGGGCGAATATTGGGGCGTAAAAGGTGCAAAAAGAAGGCGGGGGTGGCAGGCCCCCGTGCCTGCCTGGCCTTTGGGGACATTTTTTATAGAGGCGAACCTCGTATTCGCTCAGGTTTGTGAAGACGGATCATCACCCGTCTGGATTTTCGTCGGGTTGGCCCCCGTGGCCGCCCAGTTGGTAAAGCATGACAGAGAGGGTTCTGCTGTGCAATAAAAAGGAGGACAACCCATGGGGTCTAAAGAATTGTCGGAGGATGAGAGACGCGGGGCAGACCGGTTGACGCTGGATTTGCCGGTGCGTGGCCGGGTGGGAGACGGCGAATATCACGATCTGGCGGTGGTGGATATCAGTCCGGGTGGGATGCAGATCAGCAGCAGCAGTTTTGATGCGCTCAAATTGGGTTTCGATCCCAAAGACAATGTGGCCCGGTTTGAGATTCGTATTGTTGCACGCCTGGCCTGGGCGCAGCCTGGGGACGATGGGGCGTTTTTGACGGGGTGGGAGTTCGATTCTATTGAGAGCGATGGACCGATGATTGGGTGAGTCATGATCATGTGGAATTGGATGAATATATGATTATGCCGAATCATTTACACGGCATTGTTGTCATCACCGACGGTTCGCGTAGGGGCGGTTCGCGAACCGCCCCTACAACGGCGACCAAACACAAACCGATTGGCCGTTTGATAGGCGCGTTCAAAACGGTTTCCACCAAAGGCATCAATTTGTTGCGCGGCACCCCGGGCAATAAAATTTGGCAACGCAATTATTACGAACATATCATCCGCAACGAGGAATCGATGCGACGGATTCAACGGTACATTTTTGACAACCCGCAGCGCTGGGCACTGGACCACGAAAACCCGGACACCGACGGCAAACCAGGAAAAGAAGATTTTGCCCCGTGATTGAGAACAATCCGGTCAGCGTGAAGGCGATGAAGGGTTCTGGAAACGCCCGTTCGGAAGAACCGAACGGCGTTTTTTTGTCGCATAACCTTTCGCGCCCACCTGAGGGCACTGGGCCTGGACGGGTCAGGTAAAGGTGGCGAGTTCGAGCGGGTTCCATGCGTCGCTTGTGCAGATCTGAACCGTTTTTCGCAAATCATGTGCATCGAAGTTTTTCCGGGGTGCCTATTCCGCCAGTGCAGGAAAATGATCCGGCGTGATTTTGTCGCCTTCGCAGAAGACAGTTGCCCGGGTGATGACGTTGCTGAGCTGGCGGACGTTTCCCGGCCAGTCGTACTTCTGGAGAATTTGCATGGTTTCGGCGGAAATTTCAGGGGGCTCTTTTTCGTCGCGTTCGGCCTGTCTGGCAACGAAGTATTCGGCCAGAACAGGGATGTCTTCTCGCCGTTCTCTGAGCGGGGCCGGTTGGAGCAGGCAGGCGCTCAGGTGATTGTAGAGCGCCGAATGAAATTCCCCTTTGTCCACGAGAGGTTTGAGGTCGCTGTGGACCGCGCCAATGATGCGGACATCCGCGTGGATGGTTTTTGTTCCACCGAGGCGGGCGAAGGAACCATTTTGCAGGAAAAAGAATTATGAGACAGATTTTGACTTTTCCTGTTTGGATGCATCTCTATGTGTAGACGGAGATCTCCTGGAAAGGAATTGTAATGGGTTCGCCACATATCAGAGATGCGGTATTGTATTGTGCACCTGGCGGGTGTTCTTGTGAATTGAACTTGTTCCCAGTTCTATGCTGATTTATACTTATCTTTGTTTTGTGGGCAGAAGCTGGGGAGAAACGGGCGAGGCTGCGTTCCTGGAGAGAATAGTTGGGAGGTAAAGAGGTGAAACTGGTAACAAAAGTATGGAGGGTTGTACCGGCCCTGATGTGTATTTTGTTCTGGGCAACGGTGTGGGGACAGGAGGCCAGAAAGGGAGTTGACGATCCTTTTGAAGCCTACCAGTCCGATAGGCCCAAGACGATACTCGATCTACAGCCATTTCGCAGTACTGTATCTGCTGTGATCGAAGATGGAACCGGGCGGCAAGGCACTGCCACACTTGTGGATGTAAACCCCCGGGTCAATGTATGGTATCTGTTGACTCTGGAATGGGCGGATGGCACGCGCGACGTATACCACCTGGAAAATCCGCGGCCGGACCTTCAGACGGTTACGGTAGATGCCAGATATCCGTATGGCCCCGTGTTCATAACGAACAAACTGCGAGATGCGTGCGACCTCTGGAAGGACCGGAAGGTTCTGTCTGAAGCGCAGGCTTCAGGGGTGCCTTACGCGCCTGTGTGTAACGGCCGGCTGTATGTGCGAAATCCAACCAAAGGCCACAAGACTACATTGGAGTGGGGGGGCAGACTTCCTGCGCAATTACGTTCCTCGGGGAGAGCAAATTACAAATTTTGTCAAGGCATTCTACAGGGATTCGTATCTGGATACATCAAGCATTTTCCTGGCACAGGTATCGGGTGCCGCCCGGCTGCGTTTGCCCGGATCACCGGCTATGCCTCTGGTTGACCCGGCCTATATAGACCATTCTCTGATTCCTGCTGAACTGGGTATTGAACTGGAAAATGAGGCCGGCGAACAAATGCTGGTGGGCCGCTGGTGCCCCGCCCGGGGTCTGCCCGGTATATTCATAAGCGTTATGGAACCGCGGCTGGTGGCCCCGGAGGTTGTGCTTGATCAGCAGAGACGGGTCAACCCACTGGACGCTGTGGAGTCTGCGGCGCTGGTTTATCTGGTGGCGTTCGATCTGGAACGGTTCGATCTGGAGTTTGCGCTGGGCACCGAGCACCCGAAAGTGGGCTGGTCTGAACGCACCTCTGCCGAGGTACTGGATGCTTCCCTTCCTGGTCCGAACGGGATCGATACGGTAGCGCCTCTGGTTCGAACGGGAATGGTCAGCCCGGTGAATGCAGACCGGGTTGTTGCTGCGTTTATTGGTGGGTTCAAACGTTCTCACGGTGTTTTCCCGAGAGGAGATCTTGCAGGAAAGAACCACGGAAATCACTACGGATTTATGGAAAGCGGAACCGTGTTGAGCAAGCTGCAGCCGGGCCTGGCCACGGCGATTGTATATGCGGATGGGAAGGTGGATCTGAAAAGCTGGACTGAGGCGGACGGGGTAGCCCAGGAACTGAGGCAGGTGCGCCACGCCCGGCAAAACGGAGTGCCTATTGTGCAGTACGACGCGTCCACAGGCCTTTCTTTGCCGGGTGAGTATATTGTGCGGCCAGGGGGAAACTGGTCCGGATCTGTGGACGGCCGGTACCGTACGTTACGGGCCGGGCTGGCCCTACAGGAACAGGGAGGGAACCGGTTCTTGATTTACGGTTATTTTTCATCTGTCACTCCGTCGGCGATGGCGCGGGTTTTCCAGGCCTATCAGTGCCGGTATGCCATGTTGCTGGATATGAACGCGCTGGAACATACCTACCTGGCGGTATACCGGGTGCGCGAAGGCCAATTTCAAGTGCAGCACCTGGTGCGCGGGATGCATGTGCTGGACCGTTCGAACAAAGGTGTGGTGGCACCACGCTTTGTAGGCTATGCCGACAACCGGGATTTTTTTTATTTGTTGAAGAAGGAGAGATAAATGCGCCCTGTAATTTTTCTGCTGATCTTTGTTCTTTCGGTGGGCCGGGCCGGGTCGCAGACGGAGGTGCCCAACCGCGTTCGCCTGGCCGAGCAGAGAGAGGCGTTGCACCGCCGGATCCAGGAGGTGCACAAT